>NZ_JAMGZK010000047.1 GCF_025564065.1 Silvania hatchlandensis
AGGTGGCGTATATTACGCTTTCCTCTTTCAGAGTCAAGCGTTTATTTTCGCTTTTCTCTTCAACCGAACCGGCTGTTTGTGTGAAGTGATTCACATCCGCCGTGTCGATGGAGGCGCATTATAGGGAGTTCTCCGGCGCTGACAAGCGGAAAAAGACAAATTTATTTCAACCGCTCATCTTTTCGCCATAACGCCTGCTTTTACTGCTTTTTAAGGGTTGCCGGCAGCTCTGCCAGGCTATTAATCACCCAATCTGCTGCATTTTCTGCTTCGGGCGTGACGGGTTTACCTGTGCGCACCAGAACTTTATGCCCGATACCTGCCGCAGCTGCTGCCTGCATGTCTTCCAGTTTGTCGCCCACCATATAGGAAGCGCTCATATCTATATCAAGAAACTCCTGAGCAGAGATGAACATGCCCGGATGCGGTTTACGGCAATCGCACGTCTGGCGATACTCTTCAACTGTGCCCTGCGGGTGATGCGGACAATAATAGATACCATCCAGATCGACACCACGATCGGCCAGCGACCAGTCCATCCATTCAGTCAGGGTCTCAAACTGCGCTTCGGTGAATTTACCGCGTGCAATGCCCGACTGATTGGTCACCACCACCAGCGCATAGCCCATCTCTTTTAATTCACGCATGGCTTCTATTACGCCATCAATGAATTCGAATTCATCTATCTCATGCACGTAACCATGATCGACATTAATCGTGCCGTCACGATCGAGAAAAATTGCGGGTACTGATTTCGCCACCGGTTTGCTCCTGAAAAGGGGTGTCTTCGTAGTATCTCATGAATCACTGCGCAATAAAGTGCTCATCACACAGAGTTGGATTGATTTAGACGTCTGGATGCCTTAACATCCATTTTGTTGACGGTCATCGCCCGTATCAGGCAGCAGAAAATGCCACGACTCACTTACAAACGATAAAAATAATCTAATGATTAAACTTTCGAATATCACCAAAGTGTTCCAGCAAGGGAACCGTACCATTCAGGCGTTGAACAACGTTAGCCTGCATGTTCCGGCTGGGCAGATTTATGGCGTCATTGGCGCCTCAGGTGCAGGTAAAAGCACACTCATTCGTTGCGTTAACCTGCTCGAACGTCCAACCGAGGGCATCGTCCAGGTTGATAATCAGGACCTGACCAGGCTCTCCGAAACCGAATTAACCAAAGCCCGCCGTCAGATTGGCATGATTTTCCAGCACTTTAACCTGCTGGCGTCCCGCACCGTATTTGGCAATGTTGCCTTACCGCTGGAGCTGGACAACACGCCAAAGGACGAAATCAAACGTCGCGTGACAGAGTTGCTGGAGCTGGTCGGTCTGAGCGATAAGCATGATGTCTACCCGGCAAACTTATCCGGTGGGCAAAAACAGCGTGTCGCGATTGCACGCGCACTGGCAAGCAATCCAAAAGTCCTGCTGTGCGATGAAGCCACCAGCGCGCTGGATCCGGCCACTACCCGTTCGATTCTGGAACTGTTGAAAGACATTAACCGTCGTCTGGGGCTGACCATCCTCCTTATTACCCATGAAATGGATGTCGTCAAACGCATCTGTGACTGTGTGGCAGTGATCAGTAACGGTGAGCTGATTGAACAAGACACCGTCAGCGAAGTGTTCTCGCACCCGAAAACCCCGCTGGCGCAGCAGTTTATCCAGGCCACACTGCATCTGGATATTCCGGAAGATTATCAGGCACGTTTAAAAAGCACCCCGGAAGCCGACAGTGTTCCGATGCTGCGCATGGAATTTACCGGTAAGTCCGTGGATGCGCCGCTGCTGTCTGAAACCGCCCGTCGCTTCAACGTGAACAACAACATTATTAGCGCGCAGATGGATTACGCCGGCGGCGTTAAGTTCGGCATCATGCTGACAGAAATGCATGGCACGCAACAGGACACGCAAGCCGCTATCGCCTGGCTGCAGGAACATCATGTAAAAGTAGAGGTACTGGGTTATGTCTGAGCCAATGATGTGGTTGCTGGCGCGCGGCGTATGGGAAACGCTGGCGATGACCTTTGTATCCGGCTTTTTCGGTTTTGTGATTGGTTTGCCGGTAGGCGTGCTGCTGTATGTCACCCGCCCGGGTCAAATTATTGAGAACGCCAAACTTTATCGCACCCTCTCGGCGCTGGTGAACATCTTCCGTTCCATCCCCTTCATTATTCTGTTGGTGTGGATGATTCCGTTTACGCGCGTTATTGTGGGCACGTCTATTGGCCTGCAGGCAGCAATCGTTCCTCTGACCGTGGGTGCGGCGCCCTTTATTGCCCGTATGGTTGAGAACGCGCTGTTAGAGATCCCAACGGGTCTGATTGAGGCTTCACGCGCAATGGGTGCTACGCCGATGCAGATTGTACGTAAGGTCTTACTGCCAGAAGCCCTGCCGGGTCTGGTGAATGCGGCAACCATTACACTGATTACCCTGGTGGGTTACTCTGCAATGGGCGGTGCGGTAGGTGCAGGTGGTTTAGGTCAGATCGGCTATCAGTATGGCTATATTGGCTACAATGCTACCGTCATGAATACCGTTCTGGTGCTGCTGGTCGTGCTGGTTTACCTCATTCAATTCTCTGGCGATCGCATCGTCCGGGCTGTTACGCATAAATAACGTTACACAATACAAACTCAACGAGTTAAGGATAAAAACATGGCGTTTAAATTTAAGACCTATGCAGCGTTAGGCGCGCTGATCGGCTCTCTGGCTCTGGTGGGTTGCGGTCAGGACGAAAAAGATCCAAACCACATTAAAGTGGGCGTTATCGTCGGTGCGGAACAGCAGGTTGCAGAAACGGCTGCGAAGGTAGCCAAAGAGAAGTATGGCCTCGACGTTGAGCTGGTAACCTTTAACGATTACGTTCTGCCTAACGAAGCGCTGAGCAAAGGCGATATCGACGCCAACGCCTTCCAGCACAAACCGTACCTGGATCAGCAGATCAAAGATCGCGGCTACAAGCTAGTCGCAGCAGGAAACACCTTCGTCTATCCGATTGCGGGCTACTCCAAAAAAATCAAATCCGTCGATGAACTGCAGGACGGTTCTCAGGTTGCCGTTCCGAACGATCCAACCAACCTTGGTCGTTCCCTGCTGCTGCTGCAGAAAGTGGGCCTGATCAAACTGAAAGACGGTGTTGGCCTGCTGCCTACCGTTCTGGACGTGACCGAGAACCCAAAAAATCTGAAAATTGTTGAACTGGAAGCGCCGCAACTGCCGCGTTCTCTGGACGATGCACAGATCGCACTGGCGGTTATCAACACGACCTACGCCAGCCAGATTAACCTGACCCCAGCGAAAGACGGTATCTTCGTGGAAGACAAAGACTCCCCGTACGTAAACCTGATCGTTACCCGTGAAGACAATAAAGATGCCGAAAACGTGAAGAAATTCGTTGAGGCGTATCAGTCTGATGAAGTTTACCAGGAAGCGAACAAAGTCTTTAACGGCGGTGCAGTTAAAGGCTGGTAATCTGACCTTTGTGTAATATCATTCAGGACGGGCGTAAGCCCGTCTTGTCATTTATGCAGGCAACTGATTCAATAGCTGACGATTTGATTATTCACTGAGGAATTACTATGCGTGCTTTACCGATCTGTCTTTTAGCACTGATGCTGAGCGGCTGTTCCATGCTAAGCAGATCTCCTGTTGAACCTGTTAAAAGCACAGCAACCCCGCCTAAAGCAGAGCCAGAGAAACCGAAAGCGCCGCGCCCTGCGCCCGTCAAAATCTATACCAATGCCGAAGAGCTAGTGGGTAAACCTTTCCGCGACCTCGGTGAAGTCTCAGGCGATTCTTGCCAGGCCAGCAATCAGGACTCTCCTCCGAATATCCCGACTGCGCGTAAACGCATGCAGGTGAATGCCTCTAAAATGAAGGCTAACGCCGTCCTGCTGCACAGCTGTGAAGTGACCAGCGGTACGCCAGGCTGCTACCGTCAGGCCGTTTGCGTAGGTTCAGCCCTTAACGTCTCGGCGAAATGAGTGCTTTCCAGTTCGAGCAGATAGGCGTTATCCGTTCTCCCTATAAAGAGAAGTTTGCCGTGCCGCGCCAGCCAGGTCTGGTGAAAAGCGGCGGTGGCGAACTTCACCTGATAGCGCCGTATAATCAAGCCGATGCCGTGCGCGGACTGGAAGCGTTTAGCCACCTGTGGGTACTGTTTATCTTTCATCAGACCATGGCAGGTGGCTGGCGTCCCACCGTGCGCCCGCCCCGTTTGGGCGGTAACACCAGAATGGGCGTCTTTGCCACGCGATCGACCTTCCGGCCGAATCCGGTCGGGATGTCGCTGGTCGAGTTAAAAGGTATTCGCTGTCAGAAAGATCAGGTAATCCTTGAGCTTGGCAGCCTGGATCTGGTCGACGGCACGCCGGTGGTGGATATCAAACCTTACCTGCCCTTTGCCGAAGCCTTACCGGATGCCCGCGCAAGCTATGCCCAGCAGGCACCGCAGGCAGACATGCCGGTGTACTTTACCGATGCGCTGACCGCACAGTTCGCGCTGCTGGAAAAGCGCTACCCTCGACTGCAGGATTTTATCGTCGATGTCCTGGCGCAAGATCCCCGTCCGGCCTACCGCAAAGAGGAAGAAGCCGGGAAAACCTACGCCGTTCTGCTGCTGGATTTTAATGTTCGCTGGCGCGTCACCGAGGCAGGCTTCGAAGTGTTTGCCCTGGAAGCGCAGTAATTTTATTGTCCTCTCTTTTGGCATCATGGCCACACTGGTAAACTAAACCACTTTTTTTGTGTCAGGCTGACCTGTCAGCCTGTTCCAATCGTCGAAATGGAACCGTAACAACATGCGTACTAGCCAATATCTGCTCTCCACTCTGAAGGAGACGCCTGCCGACGCCGAAGTCATCAGCCATCAGCTGATGCTGCGCGCCGGGATGATCCGCAAGCTGGCCTCCGGGTTGTATACCTGGCTGCCGACCGGCCTGCGCGTCCTGAGAAAAGTCGAAAACATCGTGCGTGAAGAGATGGATAACGCCGGTGCCATTGAGGTGTCCATGCCTGTGGTTCAGCCTGCTGACCTGTGGGTTGAGAGTGGCCGCTGGGAGCAGTACGGCCCGGAATTGCTGCGCTTTGTTGACCGTGGCGAGCGCCCGTTTGTCCTTGGCCCGACTCACGAAGAGGTGATCACCGACCTGATTCGTAACGAGCTGAGCTCTTACAAGCAGCTGCCGCTGAACTTCTATCAGATCCAGACTAAATTCCGCGACGAAGTACGCCCTCGTTTTGGCGTCATGCGTTCCCGTGAATTTGTGATGAAGGATTCATACTCCTTCCATACCTCACAGGACTCGCTGCAAGAGACCTATGACAAGATGTACGACGCGTACAGCAAAATCTTCACCCGCATGGGTCTGGATTTCCGTGCAGTGCTGGCCGACACCGGCTCCATCGGCGGCAGCGCGTCCCATGAATTCCAGGTTCTGGCGCAGAGCGGCGAAGACGATGTGATCTTCTCCGACACCTCCGACTACGCGGCTAACATCGAGTTTGCCGAAGCGCTGGCACCAAAAGCGCCACGCGCAGCGGCTACCCAGGAGATGACCCTGGTTGATACGCCAAACGCCAAAACCATCGCCGAGCTGGTTGAGCAGTTCAATCTGCCGGTTGAGAAAACCGTTAAAACCCTGCTGGTGAAAGCGGTTGAAGGCAGCAGCTACCCGCTGGTTGCCCTGCTGGTGCGTGGCGATCACGAGCTGAATGAAGTGAAAGCAGAAAAACTGCCGCAGGTTGCCAGCCCGCTGACCTTCGCGACCGAAGCGGACATCCGCGCGGTAGTGAATGCCGGCCCAGGCTCTCTCGGCCCGGTTAATCTGCCTGTTCCGGTGGTTATCGACCGTACCGTTGCCGCGATGAGCGATTTCTCTGCCGGTGCGAACATCGACGGTAAACATTACTTTGGCATTAACTGGGATCGCGACGCGGCGACGCCAGAAGTGGCCGATATCCGTAACGTGGTCGCAGGCGATCCAAGCCCGGATGGCCAGGGCGTGCTGCAGATCAAACGCGGCATCGAAGTCGGTCACATCTTCCAGCTGGGCACCAAGTATTCACAGGCGCTGAACGCAGCGGTACAAGGTGAAGACGGTCGTAACCAGACGCTGACCATGGGTTGCTACGGGATCGGGATTACGCGCGTCGTAGCTGCGGCAATCGAGCAGAACCATGACGAGCGCGGGATCGTCTGGCCGGACAACATTGCACCGTTCCATGTGGCGATCCTGCCAATGAACATGCACAAGTCCTACCGCGTGCAGGAGCTGGCAGAGAAGCTGTACAGCGAACTGCGTGCGCAGGGTATCGAAGTGCTGATGGACGACCGTAAAGAGCGTCCGGGTGTGATGTTTGCTGATATGGAACTGATCGGTATTCCGCATACCGTCGTTATTGGCGACCGTAATCTCGATAATGAAGAAATCGAGTACAAATACCGTCGTAACGGCGAGAAGCAGATGATCAAAACCAGCGAAATCCTTGATTACCTGGTGAAAGCCATCAAGGCATAAGCCGCAAAAAACCCCGCTGATGCGGGGTTTTTTATGTCAGCTATTTGCTGTCGCAGTTTTTGCCGGGCTCAAAGCGAGCATCTCTGTCTGGCACCAGCGTTTTCACGCTTTCTCCGCTATCCGGATTCGGCTCCAGAGTAAAATGGCCGTTTACCGTCAACAGCACCGGTTTGCTATCACTGCCACGGGCCGCCGCATAATCCCGTTCCAGCTGAGCGTTATTGGTCACGCTCACCTTTTTACCGGTCATACAGTCGGTGAATATCGCCGCATCCGCCATATAGAAATACATCCCCCGCATCGCCATCGACGTGGACGGCAGCGCAGCGGTCACTGGTTCAAGCGTGTAGTTCAGCTGCGAATCAATAGGATTACCTTCCCGATCCAGCATCTCCAGCGCCGCGCCTTTAGCCCGGAAATAGTGTTTTTCGCCATCGGTCGCCGTCAGCACCAGCTTATCAGCCGTTCGCGCCCAGCTGCCGTAAGTGGCAAAAGAGGATGGGGCTTTTGCGCCCTGATAATGCTGGTTCATTACCCAGGTACCGTCTTTTTCCAGAAACAGCGAGGTTTCAATCCCTTCACAATCGGCACAGGGCAATACACCGCGCCAGCTTTGCTGCATCGGCTTTAACGCTTCCATCTGACCTGACGCCAGCGTCTGCACTTCCGTACGGTTATGGCATCCCATCAGGACCAACAGCGCACCTGCTGCCATTACTGAAAATATCGCTGTTTTCACCCTAAATTCCTTATCTATTCCCGACTAATCCTGAGGGCGGCGCACTTTGCCACGCAGCGACTTCACCGTCGATTTCTGCGATTTCGAGGACAGGCGACGCTCTTTTGATGCCCGTGTCGGACGGGTTGCCCGACGACTTTTTTGTACCGTCGTTAACTCTTGTATTACCGCCACCAGCCGGGAAAGCGCTGCTTCACGGTTCATCTCCTGGCTGCGGTACTCCTGCGCCTTAATAATAATCCCCCCATCGCTGGTGATGAGATGGTGGCTGGCGGCCAGCAGACGTTCTTTATAATACTCTGGCAGGCTGGATGCCCGAATGTCAAAGCGCAGATGGATAGCCGTTGAGGCTTTATTCACATGCTGCCCGCCCGCGCCCTGTGCACGGATCGCTGTAATCTCGACCTCGCTATCAGGAAGGGTGACCGTTCGGGACAGGACAATCATGAACGTGACTGCCAGGCTTCAAGATGAATTTCCAGATTATTCTCAGCATCCGATAACCAGATGGCGCCGTCCTGGATCGTTGCCTGCAGGATCATGGTCCGCCCGGCAAATGCACTCAGCTGAGCCAGCTGTTCATCATCCAGATACCAGACCGACAGATTGGAGAACTGCGCGCATTTGTTCTTGTGCTGTTGCCACCAGATTTCCGCCGCGCGGCTGTTATAGGCAAACAAGGCCACTTCACCCGACTGGGTGCAGGCTTTCTTGATCCGCCGCTCATCCGGCAGGCCGAGCTCAATCCAGAGATCAATCCCCAGATGATCGTTAAGCTGCCAGGCTTCCGGTTCGTCTTCCGCACTCAGCCCACGGGTGAATTGCAGCCGCTCGTTGGCATACTTAATCCATGCCAGCAGGCGCAGCATCATGCGCTCCTGGGTTTCAGAGGGGTGACGCGCCAGCGTCAAAGTCGCATCCAAAAACTGGTTGCGATCTAAATCCGCCACATTGACCGTGGCTTTGTAAATTGTCGCTTTAAGCGCCATCAGAGAACTCCTTTCGAATCAGGTGCGCATTGTAGCGAAATATCAATAAAAAGGCTGTTATCGCCTCGCGAATGTCTGCGACATCAAGCTGCTGATATTGCTTAAATGAGTATGGTATAGTCACCTTGCTAAACCGAGTTTATCTTCGTAGGCTTAAGGGTATCTCACAGTAAAGTCAGTGCGCTGGCAGGAGGGGATGTGAATAATTATTGTGAGCTAATTCGCAAACGGTATGCGGAAATTGCCAGCGGCGATCTGGGGTATATCCCTGATGCGTTGGGCTGTGTATTGAAAGTTCTGAATGAAGTCGCATCGGATGATACGCTTTCAGAGTCGATCAGAGAAAAAGCGGCATATGCTGCTGCGAATTTACTGGTGAGCGATTATGTCAATGAATGATACCTATCAACCCATCAATTGTGATGACTATGACAACCTCGAACTTGCCTGCCAGCACCATTATATCCTGGCGCTGGCACTTAAAGATGGCGAGGTTCTGAAGGCGAAGGCGAGCGATCTGGTCTCCCGTAAAAACGTGGAGTACCTGGTGGTGGAAGACGGCGGCGCAACGCGCGAACTGCGTCTCGATAAAATTGCCAGCTTCAGTCATCCCGAAATCGGCACCGTCGTGGTGAGCGAGTCCTGATGTGTGTGACGGGCGGCCCTGCTGCCCGTTACGCTTTCCACTCCAGCTGTACGCCCTTCCCCGTCTCAGCCACGCCATCCAGAGTCACGAACGTCCCTGCCGCAGCCACCAGCGTCTCGCCGTAAAACAGCAACGGCGTGGTATCGCGCAGCCAGGGGGCAACGTTCAACTCCTGCCAGATTTTTTTAATCTTACGCCCACCGTTCCGCCCGACGATGTGCAACGTCCCGCTGGCACGAAAACGCACCGTGACCGGCTCATCGGGCTGAGGCAGACGCAGATTACCACCCGCCGTGAGGGACAGTGTTCCCAGCCCCTGAGGTAACATCAGCGGCTCGAGCGGGTGTCGCCAGGCAATAACCCGGTCGGCCAGCGATGGCTGGCATTTCACCCACCACAGCCGATCGCGAAAACGTCTGATTTCAGCCTCACCGGAACGCAGGCGCGGGGCGGCATCTTCCCGGGCCAGCGCCACTTCGTCCCAGAGACGGTTCAGCAGCGCGCGCGAGGGCATCAGCGCCCCATGCGTAGCAATCCAGCGCCGCAGAATGGCCGCCCGACGCACGGCACTCATTGTCCGCAGCGGTGCAATAGCCAGCGACCCGTCGTCAGAGAGTAATGACGCCAGCTCCTCGGCCAGCAGTTCATCCAACAGCTGTTCCTGCTCTGCGCAGAGTTCGGCACTGCGGGTGGTGGCTTGCGCAAAATGCGGCCAGCGTGCGGTCAGCAGCGGCAGCACGCGCAGGCGCAGAAAATTGCGGTCATAACCATCATCCTGATTGCTTTCATCCTCAATCCAGCGCAATCCCTGACACTGCGCCCAGTCCAGGAGCGATGCACGCGTCTCGCTGAGCAACGGGCGAAGCTGTTCGGTACCAGCAAAACGTGCCCGCGCAGGCATGCCCGACAGCCCTGCCGGGCCGCTGCCGCGCTTAAGCGCCAGCAGGAAGGTTTCGCACTGATCGTCCAGATGCTGCGCCGTAACCAGCGCTTCGTCAGGTAACAGCGCATCGTGAAAAGCGGCATAGCGCGCTTTCCGCGCCTGCGCCTCAATACCCAACCCCTCTTCGGCCAGCGTCACCCGCACCACAATCAAGGGGATATTCCATTCGCGGCAGAGGGTTTCGCAGTGGCTGGCCCAACTGTTGGCGTCCGGGCTCAGGCCGTGATGAATATGAATAGCACGCAGCTCGAGGCCTGGCTCCTGTTCTCGCATACGCATCAGGCGATGCAGCAGCACGGTGGAATCCAGCCCACCGCTAAACCCCACCAGCAGACGGCGATACGGGTCGATAGCGTGATGAAGATCGGGTGTGGTCATCGTCATTGTTTATGCAGGAAGATGCCCGGCAAATTACCGGGCATTGCGACGAGAGGCAAGCGTTACTGCTGATACAGCTCCAGCGGCAGGCCATCCGGATCGTTGAAAAAGGTGAAGCGCTTATCGGTAAACGGATCGATGCGAATGGCTTCGCATTTTACGCCATGCGCTTCAAGATGCAGCACCGCCTGGTCGATGTCATCTACGCTGAAGGCAAGGTGACGCAGACCGCAGGCTTCCGGCCGGGACGGGCGCGCCGGCGGGAAAGGGAAAGAAAACAGCTCAATAACATACTGGCCGTTAAGCGCCAGATCGCCCTTCCAGGAGTCGCGCTCTTCGCGATAAAACTCACTCTGCAGAGTAAAACCCAGCGTATCGCAGTAGAACGCCTTACTGACGGCGTAGTTGGTCGCAATAATTGCAATATGGTGAACCTGCTTTAAACCCAGCATAGCCTCTCCTTTTTAGTGTGCCTGAACGGTATATCTGAAAGCCCTTAGCGCGCAAGCGGTCACTGCGCTTTTAGGACCCTTACCCGGTAGATGCCGTTTTCGTCGCGTTTTGCGCCGTGAATATCCGTTTCGAAGCCTGGATAATGGCGGCCAATAGAGCAAAGCATCAACAGAAAATCGAGCACCGCCCGGCTCTGTTCGGTGATCATCTCTCCAGGCATCAACAGCGGTACGCCCGGGGGGTAAGGCAGGATCATATTAGCGGAGATCCTGCCCACCAGATTTTCCAGTTCCACCGTTTCGACATCACCCCGCACCTGACGCTGCCAGGCTTCGTGCGGGGTGAGCTTCATCTCCGGCAGGACGTCAAAGGCCTGCAACATCAGGCGCGGCAGATCGTGCTGGCGAATCAGGCGGTGGATCCCTTGCGCCAGATCCTGGATGCGCATATTGCGGTAATAATCAGGATCCTCGGCATACAAATCCGGCAGCATATTCCTGACCCGTAAATTAAGATCGTACGCGCGCTTGAATTCCATCAGCCCACGCAGCAGACCCATCGCCCGGGTCTTATCGATGCCGATACTGAACAGAAATAGCAGATTGTAAGGGCCAGTTTTTTCTACCACCACGCCGCGTTCATCGAGGAATTTCGCCACCAGCGCTGCCGGGATCCCCTCGTCACTCATCACCCCCTGCTCGTCCATGCCCGGCGTCAGGATCGTCACTTTGACCGGATCGAGGAACATATGATCCGCATCGGCATCGCGAAAGCCATGCCAGCTCTCTCCAGGCGCCACCGGCCAGCACTCGGCTTCTTCGATATCGTTCGGCTGCCAGATATCGAAGAACCAGCCGTCGGCTTCATCCTTGAGGCGCTGCACCTCTTTACGAAAATGCAGAGCCCGTTCAACCGAGCGATTGATCAGCCGTTTACCCGGATTACCGCGCAGCATCGCCGCCGCGGTTTCAATCGAGGCCACCAGCGGATAGCTCGGTGAAGTGGTGGTGTGCATCATAAAGGCTTCGTTGAAGGTCTCTTCATCGTAGTCACCCTTAATGTGGATCAGCGAGGCCTGCGAAAAGGCCGCCAGCATTTTGTGCGTGGACTGGGTTTCAAAGAACACTTTTCCCGGTACCCGCTCGCCGCTCATCCCGCTTTTCCCGGCATAAATCGGGTGGAAATTGGTGTAAGGCACCCACGCTGAGTCAAAATGAATGGAGGGAACATCCAGCGTTTGCTTCACCCAGTTAGTGTTATACAGCAGGCCGTCGTAGGTGGAGTTGGTGATCACCGCATGCACCGGCCAACTCGCCCCGGGAACCGAGGCCACTTTATCTTCGATGGCAGCATGAGAAAATTCACGCCGTGGGATCCCGCCGAGAATGCCCAACGCGTTACGCGTGGGTGATAGCCAGAGCGGAATGACGTCGCTCATCATCAGCAGATGGGCCAGCGATTTGTGGCAGTTGCGGTCAATCAGCACCGTACTCCCGACCGGTGCAGCATACATGCCGACAATCTTGTTCGATGTCGAGGTACCGTTGGTGACCATGTAGCTCTGCTCCGCCCCAAAGGTGCGCGCAATGTACTCCTCTGCCTCCAGATGCGGGCCGGTATGATCCAGCAGCGATCCGAGCTCGGTGACCGAGATCGATACATCCGCTTTTAACGTATTCCCACCAAAGAAATCATAAAACAGGCATCCCACCGGACTTTTTTGATAGGCGGTGCCCGCCATATGGCCCGGCGTACAGAAGGTATATTTCCCCTCTTTGACGTAGGTGAAAAGCGCGCGGGTAAACGGCGGCGTGATGTTATCCAGATACTCGCCGGTATATTGCTGAATGCGGGTCGCAATGTCGTCCGCTACACCCAGTGAATACTCGAAAAACCACAGCGCCATGCGCATATCGTGCGCGCTGACATCCATCGTGGAATGGGTATTGATAAAGGCATACAGCGGCAGGTATTCATTGAGTCGATTAATATCGCTGCACAGCTCCAGATCGTACTCGTCCCAGTCGAAAATGACGCCGCAGATACGCGGATTATGTTCGATGAATTTCAACAGATCGGCACTGTTCTGCGGCCAGATGAGTTGATAACCACGTGAAGCTAACGCCTGCTCCAGCTCCTTGATGGGTTCGTCTTTATAAAAGACGCCGTGCGGCCCCATAATGGCAATGATGTTCACGGTATACCTCCTTTAAAAACATTCACTAAGCATAGTTGAGGTAAACGTCAGACATAAAAAAAGCCGCAACAGTGTGCGGCTTTTTGAGATTAATGCGCGGCTTACGCGTAGCCGTAGCTCATCAGACGGTGGTAACGACGGTTAAGCAACTCTTCTTTGTTCAGCACGTCGAGGTCGGCGAGATCCGCCAACAGCTGTGCTTTCAACGACGCAGCCATGACTTCTGGCTTACGGTGTGCACCACCCAGCGGTTCTGGAATGATAGAGTCGATAAGCTTCAGCTCTTTCAGACGCGGAGCAACAATGCCCATCGCTTCTGCAGCCAGCGGGGCTTTATCGGCACTTTTCCACAGAATGGACGCACAGCCTTCCGGGGAGATAACGGAATAGGTGCTGTACTGCAGCATATTCACTTTATCGCCCACGCCAATCGCCAGTGCGCCACCGGAGCCACCTTCACCAATAACGGTGCAGATAACCGGTACGCTCAGACGTGACATTTCGCGCAGGTTGCGGGCAATCGCTTCGGACTGGCCGCGCTCTTCAGCCCCCACACCTGGATAAGCTCCCGGCGTGTCGATGAAGGTGATGATTGGCATGTTGAAACGCTCGGCCATCTCCATCAGACGCAGTGCTTTACGGTAACCTTCCGGAGCGGGCATCCCGAAATTGCGGCGAATTTTTTCTTTGGTTTCGCGCCCTTTCTGGTGGCCAATGATCATCACCGGACGACCGTCGAGACGCGCAATACCGCCGACAATAGCTTTATCGTCGGCATAGGCACGGTCGCCTGCCAGTTCGTCGAACTCATCAAATGCCAGGCGGACATAATCCAGGGTGTACGGACGCTGAGGATGGCGCGCCAGTTGGGCAACCTGCCATGCGCCAAGATCGGCAAAGATTTTGCGCGTCAGTTCTACGCTTTTTTCACGCAGACGATGCACTTCTTCGTCGATGTTAATATCCAGTTTTTCATCCTGACGGCTCACGGCGGTCAGAGAATCGATTTTCGCTTCCAGCTCTGCAATCGGCTGTTCGAAATCAAGGAAATTCAGACTCATAGTATTCCTGTATTAGTCAAACTCCAGTTCCACCTGCTCCGAACCAATAAGGCCACGGAGATCGTTGAGTAAACGATCGCTCGGAGAGACGCGCCACGTTGCACCAAAGCGCAATCGCGCACGTGCATCCGCCCTCTGATAGTAGAGATGTACTGGAATGGTCCCCGAACGATGGGGTTCCAGAGACTGACGGAGTCGGTTTAAAAGCTGGTCATCAATTTGCCTGTCCGTCAGCGAGATAGCAAGCCCGCGAGCATATTTTTCCCGGGCTTCGTCAATATCCATCACTTCACGGGCCATCATTTTAAGCCCGCCACTGAAGTCATCAAAGCTGACCTGTCCGCTGACGATAAGTATGCGGTCGTTTTCCAGCAAATGCTGGTATTTTTCCAGTGCTTCCGTGAATAACATCACTTCCAGCCGCCCGGAGCGGTCATCCAGCGTACAGATACCGATACGATTGCCGCGCTTGGTGACCATAACCCTCGCGGCAATGACGAGCCCAGCCGCCGTGGTTATTTTACCACGTTCGGTCGGATGCATGTCTTTAAGGCGATAGCCGCCGACATAACGCTCAATTTCTTTCAGATACTGGTTGATCGGGTGTCCGGTCAGATACAAACCTAACGTTTCACGCTCGCCTTCCAGTACCGTATGTTCTGGCCACGGTTGGCAATTGGCATAGGATTGCTCGATTTGTTCCGGCTCATCTGCCAGCACGCCAAACATATCCGCCTGACCAATGGCTTCGGCTTTAGAGTGTTGGTCGGCCGCCTTCAGGGCATCGGCCAACGAGTTCATCAGCGCAGCGCGATGCGGCCCCAGGCGGTCGAACGCCCCGGACATAATCAGCTTTTCCAGAACCCGACGATTAAGCTTTTTGATATCGGTTCGCGCACACAGGTCGAACAGCTCGCGGAAATAACCGCCCTGGTTACGCGCTTCGATAATAGCTTCGATGGGACCTTCGCCCACGCCCTTAATCGCGCCAATGCCGTAAACAATTTCCCCGTCGTCATTCACGTGGAAGTGATACTGACCCGAGTTAATATCCGGCGGCAGGATTTTGAGCCCCATGCGCCAGCACTCATCGACCAGACCGACCACCTTTTCGGTGTTGTCCATATCGGCGGTCATTACCGCGGCCATAAACTCGGCCGGGTAGTGCGCTTTCAACCACAGCGTCTGGTAGGAGACCAGCGCATAAGCTGCGGAGTGCGACTTGTTAAACCCGTATCCGGCAAATTTCTCTACCAGATCGAAGATTTTCATCGCCAGTTCGCCATCAACGCCGTTTTTCTTTGCCCCTTCTTCGAAGGTACCGCGCTGCTTGGCCATCTCTTCCGGCTTTTTCTTACCCATTGCACGGCGCAGCATATCCGCGCCGCCAAGGGTGTAACCGGAGAGTTCCTGGGCGATCTGCATGACCTGTTCCTGGTACAGGATGATGCCATAGGTCGGTTCCAGTACCGGCTTCAGGCATTCGTGCTGCCACTGAACATCCGGATAGGAGATCTCTTCCCGCCCGTGCTTACGGTCGATAAAGTTGTCCACCATCCCCGACTGCAGCGGGCCCGGACGGAACAGGGCCACCAGGGCGATCATATCTTCGAAGCAGTCAGGCTGCAGACGTTTAATCAGATCTTTCATGCCGCGGGATTCAAGCTGGAATACCGCCGTGGTTTCCGAGCGCTGCAGCATGTCGAAGCTTTTCTTGTCATCCAGCGGGATCGCCGCGATATCAATCGGCTCCAGGCCCTGTTTGGCGCGGCGCGGGTTGATCATCTTCAGCGCCCAATCGATGATGGTAAGCGTACGCAGGCCAAGGAAGTCGAACTTCACCAGACCGGCATATTCCACATCGTTCTTGTCGAACTGGGTGACCGGATGCGACCCGGTTTCGTCGCAGTACAGCGGCGCGAAATCGGTAATTTTCGTTGGCGCGATCACCACCCCACCGGCGTGTTTACCGGCGTTACGGGTGACCCCTTCCAGCTTGCGCGCCATGTCGATCAGCGCTTTAACTTCTTCGTCTGCTTCGTAGATTTCCGGCAGCTGCGGCTCAGCCTCAAAGGCTTTCGCCAGCGTCATGCCAGGATCGGGCGGCACCAGCTTGGAAATGCGATCCACAAAGCCGTACGGATGACCCAGCACGCGGCCCACATCGCGAATAACCGCTTTCGCCGCCATCGTACCGAAGGTAATAATCTGCGATACCGCGTCGCGGCCGTACATCTCGGCCACGTGATCGATAACCTGGTCGCGTTTCTCCATGCAGAAGTCGACGTCGAAGTCGGGCATTGAGACACGTTCCGGGTTCAGGAAGCGTTCAAACAGCAGATCAAATTCCAGCGGATCGAGATCGGTAATTTTCAGCGCGTAGGCCACCAGCGATCCCGCACCCGAACCACGCCCAGGTCCTACCGGTACGCCGTTGTCCTTCGACCACTGGATAAACTCCATTACGATCAGGAAGTAGCCCGGGAATCCCATCTGGTTGATAACCTGAAGTTCAATCTCCAGACGTTCATCGTAAGGGGGGCGCTTCTCATTGCGTTCAGCTTCATCCGGGAACAAAAATTCGAGACGATCTTCCAGCCCTTCCTTCGATTTCAGGACCAGGAAATCTTCCGTCGTCATTTCACCGGTCGGGAACTGCGGCAGGAAGTACTCACCCAGACGGACGGTCACGTTACAGCGTTTGGCAATTTCTACGCTGTTTTCCAGCGCTTCCGGAATATCGGAAAACAGCTCGCACATCTCGTCTTCGCTGCGCATGTACTGCTGCGGCGAATAGTTACGCGGTCGCTTCGGATCGTCGAGGGTAAACCCATCGTGGATAGCAACGCGAATTTCGTGCGCATCAAAATCGTCGGCATTGATAAAGCGCACATCGTTAGACGCCACTACCGGTAAGCCGCGCGCCTCTGCAAGCGCAACGGCACCATGCAGATAGTTCTCTTCATCCGGGCGACCAGTACGGATCAACTCCAGATAGAAGCGATCCGGGAAGTACTGTTGATAAAAATCGACGCACTGTTCCGCCAGAGCCATGTTGCCGCGCAGCAGACACCTGCCGACGTCACCCATTCTGCCGCCGGAGAGCAGCAGCAGTCCTTCGCTCAGCTCCGCCAGCCATTCCCGGTCAATCCACGGGCCGAGCGCCCCGTAACCGCGCTGATAGGCGCGCGAGATCAGCAGCGTCAGGTTCTGGTAGCCGTCGTTATTCATCGCCAGGACGGTGATTTGCGTCATTTCATCGGCGAGCAACTCGCTCTGAACGTGAAAGTCGGCACCTATCACCGGCTTTAATCCGGCACCGTGCGCCGTTCCGTAGAACTTAACCAGACCACACAGGTTGGTAAAATCGGTGATCGCCAGCGCGGGCATGCCAAGCGCGGCCGCCTTTTTCACCAGCGGCCCGGTCTTTGCCAGCCCATCAATCATGGAATAGTCGCTGTGCACCCGCAGGTGTACGAAACGTGGTTCAGCCATCTTCAGATTCCGCGTTACTTAGTGCGTCTTGACTCAGGACACCCGTCCCAGTGCGCGTTTCACCGGCCCAAAACTGCGGCGGTGGTGTTCAGTTGCGCCATGTTCAGCCAGTCTTTCCAGATGGAAAGCGGTAGGATACCCCTTATGCTGGGCGAAGCCATACTGGGGAAAAGTGAGGTCGAGCGCAGCCATTTCTGCATCGCGCGTGACTTTTGCCACGATCGAGGCGGCGCTGATTTCTGCCACGCGACTGTCGCCTTTCACCACTGCCATAGACGGCATCGGCAATGCGGGACAGCGGTTGCCGTCGATCAGCACGTATTCCGGGGCGATCTTCAGCCCGGCCACAGCGCGTTGCATCGCCAGCATCGTGGCGTGCAGAATGTTTAGCTCGTCAATTTCATGCGGTTCGGCACGGCCCAGACTCCAGGCCAGCGCTTTCTCGACGATCTCATCGAACAGCGCCAGACGGCGCTTTTCGGATAATTTTTTAGAGTCATTAAGACCCATAATCGGACGGGCAGGATCGAGGATCACCGCCGCGGTGACAACAGCCCCCACCAGCGGCCCACGGCCCACTTCATCCACACCCGCCACCAGATGGGTATGCGGATAAACAAATTCCATCATTTTGCTAACTCCAGCACCGCGTCAGCCGCCTGCTCATCGGCATTACAGCGAATCTGCAGATGCAGTTCCCGGAACGTGTCGTGCATTTCATGGCTGGTTTTACCGTCCGCCAGCAGCGGCAATAGCGCAGCGGCGAGCGCCTGCGGCTGGCACTCATCCTGCAGCAACTCTTTCACCAGCTCGCGTCGGGCCAGCAGATTTGGCAGTGAAACGTAGTCCGTTTTCACCAGCCGTTTTGCCAGCCAGAAGGTGAACGGCTTCATACGATAGCCCACCACCATCGGGCATTTCGCCAGCATGCATTCCAGCGCAGCGGTCCCGGACGCCAGCAGCGCGGCATCGCTGGCCACCATTGCTTCGCGGCCTTTGCCATCCAGCAGATGAACCTGCAGGTCGGGCGCGACCTCCGCTTTAATACGCTCAAACTGCTCGCGACGCCTGGCATTCACCAGCGGCACGACCACTTGCAGATCAGGGTAAGTCTGGCGCAGAATTTGTGCCGTTTTCAGGAAATCTGCGCTGAGCATTTCCACTTCGGCGCCGCGGCTACCCGGCAGTAACGCCAGGCAGTGGGCATTATGCGGAATGCCAAGCACGTCGCGGGCGGCGTTTTTATCCGGATCCAGCGGCATGGCGTCAGCCATTGTGTGGCCGATAAAGCGGCACGGCACGTTGAATTTATCGTAAAACGCTTTTTCGAAAGGCAGGAAGGCCAACACCAGATTCGTCGATCTGCCTATTTTGAAAACGCGTTTCTGTCGCCACGCCCAGACGGACGGACTGACGTAATGGATGGTTTTGATCCCCTGCTTTTTCAGATTCCCTTCGAGGGTAATATTGAAATCAGGTGCATCAATGCCGACGAAGACATCGGGCTTGAGTTCGGTAAAGCGGCGCGTCAGATCGGCCCGGATGTGCAGCAAACGGCGCAAGCGCCCCAGCACTTCGACGATGCCCATCACTGCCAGCTCTTCCATTTCGTACCAGGCTTCACACCCTTCCGCCTGCATCAGCGGACCGGCGACGCCGACAAAGCGCGCGTTGGGAACGCGCGCTTTGAGCGCACGAATAAGACCTGCCCCAAGAATATCGCCGGAGGTTTCTCCGGCGACAAGGGCGATCGTAAGCGGGCGACTATCGACCATTAACGAATCAGACCGCGAGTTGAGCGTGCGAAGAATTCCACAAACGCATTCACTTCAGGGTGCTGTTTCGCCAGTTCGGCGATTTCCGGCTTGGCTTCTTCTAACGTTTTACCGTTACGGTACAACTGCTTGTACGCGTTACGGATCGCCAGAATCGCTTCACGGCTAAAGCCGCGACGCTTGAGGCCTTCGACGTTGACGCCAAACGGCGTCGCGTGGTTGCCCTGGGCAATCACATACGGCGGAACGTCCTGCGCCACACCGGAGCAGCCGCCAACCATTACGTGCGCACCGATGATGCAGAACTGATGCACCGCGGTCATGCCGCCAATGATGGCATGATCGTCAACTGATACGTGACCCGCCAGCGTTGCATTGTTGGCGAGAATACAGCGGTTACCGATAGTACAGTCATGCGCAACATGCACGTTGACCATAAACAGGTTGTCGCTGCCCACCTTCGTCAATTCACCGCCTTGTACTGTGCCACGATGAATGGTGACGCTTTCGCGAATGCGGTTACGATCGCCAATTTCCACACGGGTTGGTTCGCCAGCATATTTAAGATCCTGGTTTACTTCACCGATGGAGGCGAACTGATAGATCTCGTTATCGCGGCCAATGGTCGTATGACCATTCACGACAACGTGAGATTTCAGTACGGTACCCTCACCAATTTCGACATGGGGTCCAACAATACAAAAAGGACCAATGTGAACGTTAGCACCAATAACGGCACCCTCTTCCACAATGGCGGTTGGATGAATAAAGGCGGTTTTATCAATCACGTATCAGGCCTCCCGGCTACGCGCACACATCATGGTAGCTTCGCAAACAACCTTGCCGTCAACCAGAGCTACGCCTTTGAAGCGAGTCAGGCCGCGACGCGTTTTTTCAAAAGTCACTTCCATGATCATCTGATCACCAGGTACAACCGGGCGCTTGAAACGCGCTTCGTCGATACCTGCGAAGTAATACAGTTCACCCGGCTCCAGTTTACCCACGCTTTTAAACGCCAGAATACCGGTAGCCTGAGCCATCGCTTCCAGGATCAGTACGCCCGGGAAGATAGGTTTACCAGGGAAGTGTCCCTGGAAGAATGGCTCGTTTACAGAGACATTTTTCACTGCGCGCAGAAAACGACCTTCTTCAAAATCCAGCACACGGTCAACCAGTAAAAACGGGAAGCGGTGCGGCAGAAGTTCTAAAATCTCTTCAATATGCAGAGTATGAGTGTCAGTAGTCAAAATACTCTTCCTGTCAAAATATCTGAATGGCAATAATAACACGGCCTGCCGGTTTATAAGAAAGCCGACAGGCCGAGAAGTATGCGTTAAATGGATGAACGCTTAGTCTTGTTGATCGATTTTGCGCTCAATGGCCTTGAGGCGCTTGCTCATATCATCAATATTCATCACCAGGGCAGCTGTTTTACGCCACGCCTTGTTAGGCTGCAGCGGAATGCCTGAGGAATAAACGCCCGGTTCGGTGATAGGACGCATAACCATGCCCATTCCCGTGACCGTGACTTTGTCGCATATTTCCATATGCCCGTTAATCACGCTGGCGCCGCCAATCATGCAATAACGGCCAATTTTCAGGCTGCCAGCCATAATGACGCCACCGGCAACTGCGGTATTGTCGCCAATCACAACGTTATGTGCAATCTGGCACTGGTTATCGATGATAACACCATTACCGATAATCGTGTCATCCAGCGCACCACGGTCAATAGTGGTACAAGCGCCGATTTCAACACGATCGCCGATGATCACCCGGCCAAGCTGGGGGATCTTCACCCAGTTACCGCGATCGTTGGCGTAGCCGAAACCATCCGAACCAATAACGGTACTGGACTGGATCAGGCAATGTTCACCGATTTCAATCTCGTGATACACCGAGACATTGGCCCACAAGCGAGAGCCGGCACCGATTTTGGTTTTTTTACCCACGAAGCAACCGGCACCAATGACGACGTTATCGCCCAGCACCACGTCGGATTCGATCACAGCATTTGCGCCAATCGATACGTTGTTACCCAGCTGCGCCGTCGGGTCAATCACCGCACTTGGGGCGATGTTTTGCGCCGGCTGCGGCGTGGTATCCAGAATTTGTGCCATACGGGCATACGTCAGGTAGGGGTTCTTCACTACCAGCGCAGCACCTGCGGCAAACGGCAAATCGTCCTGCGTCAGTACGACAGCAGACGCCTGGCAAAGCGCCAGATGTTCACGGTACTTCGGGCTTACCATGAAGGTGATGTTGCCTGCTTTAGCAGATTGCATGGACGCAACAGCGGTGATGACGATATCGCCATCACCGTGTAATTCTGCATCCAACTGCTGAGCTAAATCAGCGAGTCGAATTGAAGGCATTACTTATTTAACCTGTTTCAGGACATCAGCGGTGATGTCTTTAACATCGCTGCTGTTGAATGCAACAGCATTCGCATCAACCACCAGATCGATGCTCTGATCGGCAGCAACTGCTTTCACAGCGGACTGGATGCGGGTGACCAGCTTGCCACGTTCTTCGTTAGAACGACGCTGACGATCCTGCTCAAATGCCTGCGCTTTCTGAGAGAAGGTCTGGCGCTGAGCCATCACGTCTTTCTCCAGCTTGCTGCGGTCGCTCGCTTTCATGGTAGAACCATCGCGCTGCAGACGCTGCATTTTAGTTTGCAGATCTTTTTCCATACCCTGCAATTCGCCTGCACGGCCTTTGAACTCGTTTTCCAGTGTTGCAGAAACGCCAGTTTTCTGCGCAACCTGCTGGAATAAGTTACCCATATTGACGATCGCAATTTTGTCCGCTGCCTGAGCAGAAGTTACCATCGCTAAACCGAGACCTGCAGCTAATAACCACTTTTTCACAATTAACTCCTTACCATCCCATTGGTACCCGAAGGTACCGTTCTTTGCGTGGCAAGGCGATCGTGCGATCGCCAGTTGTCATCGCTACACTGCCAACGCATTCCTTTGCGGCGGGCAATTACCAGGTTTTACCAATGTTAAACTGGAATTGTTCCGCTTTGTCCCCTTCGTATTTCTTGAACGGCTGGGCGTAGGAGAAGACCAACGGCCCCAGCGGTGACATCCATTGTAGTGCGAGACCCGCAGACATACGAATATTGCTCGGATCGCTGTAGTCAGGGATGCCTTCGTTTCTCATCTGCTCGGTGTTATCCCAGTTAGTATCCCACACGGTACCCGCATCTAAGAAGAACGAGGTACGGACTGAGTTGGCATACTTATCGCTGATAAACGGCGTAGGCGTGATGATTTCGAGGCTGGCAACGCCCATGGCGTTCCCGCCGACGGCATCATCAGAACGGCAAACTTCTGAGGATGACGGCTTATCGCAGTTATCCGTGTCATTGCCGCCATTGTAGACCGCTTTCGGACCAATGTTATTGGACTGGAAGCCGCGCACCGTGCTCGAACCACCGGCATAGAAGTTTTCATAGAATGGCATTTCTTTGCCACCCAGACCGTCACCATAGCCCCAGCGCGTACGACCCAGAACAACCCACTTGTGGTCGTCATCAATTGGGAAGTAGGACGCGGTATCCAGCGTCAGCTTGTAGAACTCGTTGTCAGAACCTGGAATGGTCACTTTACCGTTCAGGTTGACGCGCGAGCCTTCGGTCGGGAAGAAACCACGGTCGAGTCGGTTATAGGTCCAGCCGTAGTTAAAGGTGAAGTCATCCGCAGCAAAACCGTTGTCGTCATTGTTCAGACTCGCAGGTTGCCCAATCGAGTCGAGATAACGCCACATGGCCACCTGCGGCTGCATATTGGACAGGTCGTTATGCACATAACCTAAGCCCGCACGCAGGGTGTTGTATTCGTTAATTGGGAAGCCGAGCGTTCCGTCCATACCATAACTTTTGTTGGTATAGGAGGAGAGGTCTGCGTCATCCGCTTTAAAGTCGTTATAGAAAATACGACCGCCCAGACTCACACCGTCAACGGTGAAGTACGGGTTAGTGACGGAAAGCTCAGAGTAGGTCTGGTAGTCGTTCTTGGTTCCGTTGATACCAACGGAATAGCCCGTACCTAACCAGTTATCCTGCTGTACGCCAACCTGGAAGCTGATACCGCTCTCGGTGCCGTAGCCAACACCAAAGTTAAAGCTACCGGTGTTACGTTCTTTAACCTTGTAGACCACGTCTACCTGATCCGGTCTGCCCGAGACACGCTGCGTGTCGGTGTCGACGGTTTCAAAGTAGCCCAGACGGTTCAGACGCTCTTTACCCTGGTCAACCAGGTCGCTGCCCAGCCACGCCCCTTCCATCTGACGCATTTCGCGACGCAGGACGGAATCTTTGGAGGTGCTGTTGCCTTCAAAGCGAATCTTACGCACGTAGAAACGGTTGCCCGCATCGACGTTAACGTGGAGCTTAACGGTTTTATCCGTATCGTTGATTTCAGGCTGAGTCTGCACGCGCGGGTAAGCATAACCATAACGGCCGAGCAGCTTTTTAATGCTGTCTTCCATTTTAGTCACTTTCGCACCGCTGTAGAGTTCCCCCGGCTGCAGTTTCGTCAGGGTCTCGATCTCGGCAGAGTGGCCCGCCAGGTTACCGCTCACTTCAACACCCGACAGCTTGTACTGATCGCCTTCGGTGATGTTAACCGTGATGTAGATACCTTTCTTGTCCGGGGTCAAACTCACCTGGGTAGAATCGATATTGAAGCGCGCATAACCGCGGTCCAGATAGTAGCTGCGCAGGGTTTCTAAATCGCCCGCCAGCTTCTGTTTCTGGTATTTGCGGTCACCCACCACGTTCCACCACGGCACTTCGTCGCGCAGCTGGAAGGTTGAGATCAGCTCATCAGTGCTAAACGCGTGGTTGCCCACGATGTTGATCTGCTGAATCTTCGCCGAGACGCCTTCCTGGAACACCAGCTTCAGGTCAACACGGTTACGTGGAAGCGGAGTCACCACCGCTTTTACGCTTGCGCTGTATTTACCGACGCTATAGTAGAAATCTTCCAGCCCTTTCTCGATATCAGACAGGGTGGTGCGATCCAGAGATTCGCCAACACGGACACCAGAGGCTTCAAGGTTTTGCTTGAGCATATCGTCTTTCACCGACTTGTTGCCGGAGAACGTGATACTGGCAATCGTCGGGCGCTCTTTTACCTGAACCAGCAGCGTATCACCATCGCGCAGGACGCGAACGTCCTCGAAGTTGCCAGTGGCAAACAGCGCGCGAATGGTATTACTAATATCTTCATCATTAACCGTGTCGCCCTGGCGCACTGGCATACTGAGGAGGGCCGCACCAACGGCGACACGCTGTAGGCCTTCGAAATGAATATCCTTCACTACGAACCCTTCAGCACCGTATACGGTCGCGCTGCTAAACAGCAGCGACGCTATGAGCAACTTTTTCATCGCCATCGTTATTATGCGTTCTTCCTAACTATCTCTCTTACAACCGAGAGAAATCATTGAAAAGTGCAAGTCCCATTAACAGCACCAGTAGAATCGAACCAATGCGATAACTAAAGTCTTGAACTCGCTCGGATACCGGCCCGCCTTTTAGCTTCTCAATCGCTAAAAACAGCAGATGACCCCCGTCTAAAACGGGAAGTGGGAACAGGTTGATTATTCCGAGGTTCACGCTAATGAGCGCAAGAAACATCAGATAGTAAATCACCCCGAACTCTGCTGACATCCCAGCCCCCTGAGCGATCGAAATCGGCCCACTGAGGTTGTTCAGTTTTACGTCACCGGTAATCAATTTCCCCAACATTTGCACGGTCAGTTTCATCAGTTGCCATGTTTTATCCGTGGCTTCAAGGATGGCGCTGAACGGCCCATACTGGCGTATTGTCTTGTACTCATCAGGCAGCGGGATCACTTTTGGCACCACGCCCGCAAACCCTTCCGCCTTACCGCTTCCCGGTTTCGTATCCGGGATCAGCGTTAACGCGAGGGGACTCCCCTGCCTTTCTATCTCCAGCGCCAGCGGCGTACCGGGATTATCACGCACCAGAGTAACAAAGGTCATCCACTGCGTTAAAGGCTGACCATCGACTTTAACGATCCTGTCGCCCGCTTGCAAACCTGCTTTACGCGCCGCGGAATCCGCCTGCACTTCTGCCAGCACCGGTTCAATCTGCGCGCCTCGCGGTCGGATGCCTAACGCAGCGACCGGATCTTCTTTATCAGGTTCAAACGCCCACTGGCGCAGATTCAGAATTTTATCCTGACGCTGCTCGGAGCCAAAGGGAGAAACGCTGACAGTCGTCTGCTCATCGCCAATTTTGGCGACCAGCTGAAGCCTGACGGCATCCCAATCAGGGGTTTCGATGCCATCAATCGCTTTAAGTTCCATGCCCGGATTAATTTGCGCGCTTGCAGCGATTGAGTTGGGTGTAATTTCACCCACAACCGGACGCACGCCAGGGACACCGATGATAAACACCAGCCAGTAAGCGAAGATAGCGAAGAGGAAGTTTGCAATGGGACCCGCCGCAATAATCGCGGCGCGCTGACCAATGGTTTTGTTGTTGAACGCGTAGTGGCGCATTTCGGGTGCGACCGGCTCTACGCGTTCATCCAGCATTTTGACGTAGCCGCCTAACGGGATAAGGGCAATAACGAATTCTGTGCCACGGCGATCGGTACGACGCCAAAGCGCCTTACCAAAGCCAATGGAAAAGCGCTCTACCCGCACGCCACAGCGCCGAGCAACCCAGAAATGGCCAAATTCATGCACTGTGATAAGTACACCGAGTGCAACGATGAATGCTGCCAGATTCCAGAGAATGCTAAGCATAAAACCTTCCGTTAAATCGTCCCAAATACCAGTAGGAACAGGCATGCAAACACAGGAACTGCCGCCGTCAGGCTGTCTATGCGATCCAGAATACCACCGTGTCCCGGAATCAGATTGCCGCTGTCTTTAATCCCTGCTTCACGCTTAAACATACTTTCGGTCAAATCACCCAGCACGGAAGCCAGCGCAGCGATGATAGAACAGACCAGCAGCGTTGTCGGCGCAACCTCGAGGTTCGCCCATTCGCCATAACCCCAGGAAATGATCGCTGCGGTAAACAGGCCACCGATGAATCCCTGCCAGGTTTTCCCTGGAGAGACCTTCGGTGCCAGCTTATGTTTGCCAAACAGTTTACCAAACATATAGGCCCCAGAGTCAGCACCCCAGACGAGAATCATGACATA
Organism: Silvania hatchlandensis; assembly: GCF_025564065.1. Lineage (GTDB taxonomy): Bacteria > Pseudomonadota > Gammaproteobacteria > Enterobacterales > Enterobacteriaceae > Enterobacter > Enterobacter hatchlandensis. Next base: position 26,402 of record NZ_JAMGZK010000047.1, read on the forward strand.
AAGCAGCCACAATGCCCCACTGTACGGGTTATCGTCGTAGTGCCAGGTGCGGAGTGCGAGCATTCCCCAGAAGAAAGGGACAATGGTGAAGAGCCCGAAAATCAGGCGCAGCACTTTAGAGTGACGCCATAGCGAAGCAGAGCCCGGATAGAAGAGGACCAGCAGCAGCGCGGCCAGCCACCATCCCAGCGAAAGCCAGAGCGAACCGGCAATCAGCGGCTGATGAATATTGTGATGGTACTCTGGCAGCATAAATAGCATTAGCGCCAGCATCAGGCCGCACAGTACGGCCAGCCATACCCGCTGAGAACGCGAGGTAAAACCGCTAAATTGCCCCCATTCCCACGCGGCCAGCATGCAGACCACCAGGGTGACAATAGCGAATCCCACCGGAGGCAGTAAAAACAGCGCCGCGATGACAACAGGTATTAACACAAACGCAGAAATCAGGCGATACTTCAGCAAAAGCTACCCCCATCAGGCGTTTTCGCCACCAGGCTCGGTACCACCAAAACGTCGATCTCGATTGGCAAAGGCATGCAGCGCACCTTCAAAGTCTTGTTCATCAAAATCGGGCCAAAGAACATCCGTAAAGTAAAGTTCAGCGTAGGCGATTTGCCACAGCAAAAAGTTACTGATTCGGTGCTCTCCCCCTGTCCTAATTACCAAATCCACGGGCGTGAGTTCACTCATGCAGATTTGCTTACTCAGCGCCTCTTCATCAATTTGGTCCGGCCTTAATAGCCCTTCCTGAACCTGCTCAGCCAGATGCCGAACGCCCTGGACAATATCCCAGCGCCCGCCGTAATTCGCCGCGATATTGAGCGTTAATCCGGTATTTTGCCCGGTCAATGCTTCCGCTTTACGAATACGTTCCTGCAAACGTGAGTTAAAACGACTGGTATCGCCGATAATACGCAGGCGAACGTTGTGGCGGTGCAGGCTTTTTACTTCGCTGTCGAGCGCCCACACGAACAATTCCATCAACGCGCTTACTTCCTGCGCAGGTCGATTCCAGTTTTCACTGCTGAAAGCATAGAGCGTTAACGCGTCAATGCCGCTATTGGCGGCAAAAGAGACGGCGCGGCGAACGGATTTCGCCCCAGCTTTATGCCCAAAGGCTCGGATCTTCCCTTGTCTTTTCGCCCAGCGGCCGTTGCCATCCATAATGATTGCTACATGACGACAGCCATGAGCTGGCACGTTTTCGCTTATTGGTTGATTCGCAGACAACATAACGCGTTTTTGGTCCCTGAAAGGATTTAACGGTACTCAGGAATACTGAAGCCTTTACGTAAAAAAGCCGTGTCAAACCACGGCTAACCTGACTGCATAACCTCAACTACCCGCAATCAAGTGGCGCAGACTATATCACTGAAGCCCAACGCTAACAAATAACATGACCGCTAGTGGGTGGAATATCACTAGCTTGCGAGCCGTGTCACCGCTTTTTGCGCAGTCATTCTGGCTTCGGCATCGACGGTCAGCACGTCATCCACGCTTTGCGGTTCACGTAAATCCATCGCCTCAAGCACGGACAGATTCAGCGCAGCAATATCCGTAAAGCGGATCCGCTGATCGAGGAAGGCTGCGACGGCAATCTCATTTGCCGCGTTCAGCGCCGTCGTCGCCGCCTGCCCCTGCTCAAAGGCTTGCATTGCCAGCTTCAGGCACGGATAGCGCTGATAATCCGGCGCGCTGAAGGTCAACGAACTTAGCTTGCAGAAATCGAGCGGCTTAACGCCAGAGATGACCCGGTTTGGCCACGCCATCGTATGGGCAATCGGGGTACGCATATCCGGCTCACCCAGCTGCGCCATTACGCTGCCATCCAGATAACGCACCATGGAGTGGATCACCGACTGCGGGTGGATCAGCACTTCCATCTGCTCTGCCGAGGCGTTAAACAACCAGCGGGCTTCAATGTATTCCAGACCTTTGTTCATCATGGTAGCGGAGTCGACAGAGATTTTTCGCCCCATCGACCAGTTCGGATGACGGCATGCCTGATCGGGCGTCATCGTGACCAGTTCAGACAGCGGCGTATCCCGGAACGGGCCACCAGACCCGGTAAGCAGAATAGAAGAGACCCCATTCTGCTCAAGGGAAGCGTACCCCAGGTTTTGCTGAAAAGGTTGCGGTAAACTCTGAAAAATGGCGTTATGTTCGCTATCTACCGGCAAAAGTCGCGCACCGCGCTGCTTGACCGCTTCCATGAACAGACGCCCGCAGGTGACCAGCGCTTCTTTGTTGGCCAGCAGAACCGTTTTACCGGCATCAATGGCCGCCAGCGTCGGCAGCAGGCCCGCAGCACCGACAATCGCCGCCATCACCTGATCCACCTCATCCAGCGCCGCCATCTCGCAGGCCGCCCGTTGACCACTCAACACCTCGGTCTGACAGCCATTAGCGGCCAGCAGCACTTTCACCTGGCGAGCACTCTCCTCGTCGTCCATTACCGCATAGCGCGGCGAAAACTCCAGACATTGCTCAACCATACGCTGAACGTTTTTTCCGGCAACGAGTGCGGTCACGGTGTAGTGTTCAGGATTATGGCGAACGACGTCGAGCGTGCTGCAACCGATAGACCCGGTTGAGCCGAGGAGAGTTAATTGCTTCATGAATTGTCCAGAAGTAGTGAAGTCAGCAAAGCAAAACGCCGCCAGCAAAGCCCGTGGGCCTTCTGAACGGCGTTTTATCAGATTACGGCAGAAATCAGAACTGCATCAGTTCCGCTTCTTTATCAGCCAGCGCCGCATCAAGTTTCTTGATTGCTGCGTCAGTCAGTTTCTGTACGTCGTCCTGAGAACGGCGATCGTCATCTTCGCTGATCTCTTTGTCTTTCAGCAGCGCTTTCACTTTGTCGTTTGCATCACGACGCACGTTACGCACGGCGACGCGAGACTGCTCGGCTTCACCACGAACCACTTTGATCAGTTCTTTACGACGCTCTTCGGTCAGCGCTGGCAGTGGAACGCGAATGTCAGCGCCCGCTGAGCTTGGGTTCAGACCCAGGTCGGAAGCCATGATCGCTTTTTCAACAGCCGGACCTAACGAACGATCGAAGACGTTGATTTTCAGCGTACGGGTATCTTCTACCGTTACGCTCGCCAGCTGACGCAGCGGGGTTGGCGTACCGTAGTAAGGTACAACGATGCCATCCAGCAGGCTCGGAGAAGCGCGGCCAGTGCGCACTTTGCTGATTTGGTTTTTGAACGCTTCTACGCACTTGTCCATGCGTACTTCAGCATCTTTTCTGATCTCGTTAATCACGTTACGAATCCTTGAAAACTTGTCTCAGGCAGACTATCCGCCAGCACCACTGTTAAAAGATGTGCTAAGTATAGCCCTGTTTAATTCATGACAACGCCTGGGGGCGCGTCCAGATAAGAAACCACAATAAAGTAGAGCGGAATCTTACCTGTATTTATCGCCGACGGAAATTACTCCGTGATCAAAGTGCCTTCTTTTTCACCCATCACCACGCGACGCAGTGCACCTGGTTTATTCATATTGAAGACACGAATCGGCAGTTTGTGGTCACGAGCCAGCGTGAAGGCAGCAAGATCCATGACTTTCAGCTCTTTATCCAGCACTTCGTTGTAGGTCAGCTGTTCGTACATGGTTGCCGTCGGATCGATAGCCGGATCGGCGGTAAACACGCCGTCCACTTTGGTCGCTTTCAGCACGACGTCTGCTTCAATTTCGATACCGCGCAGACAGGCAGCGGAGTCGGTAGTGAAGAACGGGTTACCCGTACCTGCAGCGAGGATCACCACGCGGTTATTGCGCAGCAAGCTGATAGCTTCGGCCCAGCTGTAGTTGTCGCAGACGCCATTCAGCGGGATAGCAGACATCAACCGCGCATTGACATAGGCGCGATGCAACGCATCACGCATAGCCAGGCCATTCATGACCGTTGCCAGCATGCCCATGTGGTCGCCCACAACGCGGTTCATGCCGGCTTTCGCCAGACCAGCACCACGGAAAAGGTTACCACCGCCAATGACTACGCCAACCTGAATGCCCAGTTCAACCAGTTCTTTGATTTCCTGCGCCATGCGATCAAGGATGCTTGCGTCAATACCGAAGCCTTCCGACCCCTGCAGCGCTTCGCCACTCAGCTTAAGGAGAATACGTTTGTAAACGGGTTTTGCATTGGTAGCCATTTTTCTTTCCTGGGACTGTCAACGATTGAGATAGGGGATAATTCTGGCGACATGATATATCGCATTTCAGCACAGTAACTATAGGTACCAGGCTGATTTACACATAATGCACACAAAAAGAAGCCGCCCTCAGGCGGCTTCTTTTCGCTGATTAAGACTGCTTGGACATTGCAGCAACTTCTGCTGCGAAGTCAGTCTCAACTTTCTCGATGCCTTCGCCCACTTCAAAGCGGATGAAGCCAGTTACGTCAGCATTGCGCTCTTTCAGCAGCTCAGCAACAGATTTGCTTGGGTCCATTACGAATGGCTGGCCAGTCAGAGAAACTTCGCCGGTGAATTTCTTCATGCGGCCTTCAACCATTTTCTCTGCGATTTCTTTTGGCTTGCCAGACTGCATGGCGATGTCCAGCTGAACCTGGTACTCTTTTTCTACAACGTCAGCAGACACGTCTTCTGGCTTAACGAATTCTGGCTTGCTTGCAGCGATGTGCATTGCCAGCTGTTTAACCAGCTCTTCGTCAGCGCCTTTAGCAGCAACCAGAACACCGATACGTGCACCGTGCTGGTATGAACCCAGTACGTCGCCTTCGAGAGAAGCAACACGACGGATGTTGATGTTCTCACCGATTTTAGCAACCAGCGCAACACGTTCTTCTTCGAACTGTGCTTTCAGAACTTCAACGTCAGTGATTTTGCCAGCGATTGCTGCATCCAGAACTTTGTTAGCAAATGCCTGGAAACCACCATCTTTAGCAACGAAGTCAGTCTGGCAGTTAACTTCCAGAATGATGCCGTAGGTGCCGTCGATTTTGGTGATGATCACGCCGTCAGCTGCAACGTTACCTGCTTTTTTCGCCGCTTTGATCGCGCCGGATTTACGCATGTTTTCGATTGCCAGCTCGATGTCGCCATTCGCTTCAGTCAGTGCTTTTTTGCAATCCATCATGCCTGCGCTAGTACGTTCACGCAGCTCTTTTACCAGGGATGCGGTAATTTCAGCCATTCTTAAATCCTCGGGAGAGATGACCTGCCCGGTTCCAGGAACCGCACAGGTTTAAAAGTGAAAAAGGGGCCATTAAGAGGCCCCTATCCATACACGGTACTAATAAGGGTAGGACCTTATTATTCAGCTTCTACGAAGCTTTCTTCCGCCTGAGAAGCCAGATCCTGGGAACGGCCTTCACGAACGGTAGCAGCAACTGCGCTCAGGTACAGGGTTACAGCACGGATTGCATCGTCGTTACCCGGGATAACGAAATCAACGCCGTCTGGATCGGAGTTGGTATCAACGATAGAAAACACTGGGATGCCCAGGTTGTTTGCTTCTTTGATTGCGATGTGTTCGTGGTCAGCGTCGATTACGAACAGTGCGTCCGGCAGGCCGCCCATATCTTTGATGCCGCCCAGGCTGTTTTCCAGCTTGTCCAGCTCACGAGTGCGCATCAGCGCTTCTTTTTTGGTCAGCTTTTCGAAAGTACCGTCCTGAGACTGGGTTTCCAGATCTTTCAGGCGCTTGATAGACTGACGAACGGTTTTCCAGTTAGTCAGCATACCGCCCAGCCAGCGATGGTTCACGAAGAACTGGTCGCAGCTGTTAGCAGCTTCTTTCACAGCTTCGCTTGCAGCGCGCTTAGTACCAACGAACAGAATCTTACCTTTACGGGAAGAGATCTTGTTCAGCTCAGCCAGGGCTTCGTTGAACATTGGTACAGTTTTCTCAAGGTTGATGATGTGAACTTTGTTACGCGCGCCGAAGATGAAAGGCTTCATTTTCGGGTTCCAGTAACGGGTCTGGTGACCAAAGTGAACACCAGCCTTGAGCATGTCGCGCATGGAAACAGTTGCCATGTTAAAACCTCTATTTAAATAGTTGGGGTTAAGCCTCCACGTATCCCATATTACCGACCCCAAAGGGCACCCCGGAATATGTGTCGATACGTGTGTGTTATTACACAAAGTGAGATTTGTCGCTCCCGTCCAGCCTGTGTATCTGAGATGGATCGGAAGTCCGGCGCGCTTTATACCATAAATCAGCGCCTGAAACCAACAATTGTTGGCGGTGTGTGCTGTCAATGATTCTCAATTTGGCAGCACCTGCGCCTGACTGATACCATTGACAACACTTAGACTAGTATTGTCGAAAAAATCGACACTGATGGACAGATTACATGGCTATCTCAATTAAGACACCTGAAGAAATTGAAAAGATGCGCGTCGCCGGTCGTCTGGCCGCCGAAGTGCTGGAAATGATCGAGCCGTACATCAAACCGGGTATCAGCACCGGCGAACTGGATCGTATCTGCAACGACTACATCGTGAATGAGCAGCAGGCCATTTCCGCCTGCCTCGGCTATCACGGCTTCCCGAAATCCGTCTGCATCTCACTGAACGAAGTGGTGTGCCACGGTATTCCGGATGACGAAAAACTGCTGAAAGATGGCGACATCGTTAACATCGACGTGACCGTCATTAAAGACGAATACCACGGCGACACCTCTAAGATGTTCATCGTCGGTAAACCGACCATTCTGGGCGAACGCCTGTGTAAAGTGACCCAGGAGAGCCTCTACCTGGCACTGAAGATGGTCAAACCTGGCATTCGCCTGCGCACCCTCGGCGCGGCGATCCAGAAGTTCGTTGAAGCCGAAGGCTTCTCCGTGGTACGCGAATACTGTGGTCATGGCATCGGTCGTGTCTTCCACGAAGAGCCACAGGTCCTGCATTATGATGCGGATGACAGCGGCGTGGTGCTGCAGGCGGGCATGACCTTCACCATCGAGCCGATGGTCAACGCAGGCGATTACCGTATTCGCACCATGAAAGACGGCTGGACGGTGAAAACCAAAGACAGAAGCTTGTCTGCTCAGTACGAGCATACTATTGTGGTGACAGACAACGGCTGCGAAATTCTGACGTTACGCAAGGATGACACCATCCCGGCGATACTCTCGCAAGACGCATGATAAGAAGCCGGCAAATGCCGGCTTTTTTAATGGCTATCGTTTTTTCTTATGGGTGGCGCGCAATGAGTAACCTTTTACCCGAGCAGTACGCCAATACGGCACTCCCCACCCTTCCCGGCCAGCCGGATAATCCCGGCGTCTGGCCGTCACCCGAGCTGACCTGTCCGGGTATCAAAGCGCATATCGACACGTTCCAGCGCTGGCTAGGCGACGCCTTTGACAGTGGGATCTCCGCCGAAGCGCTTATCGAAGCACGTACCGAGTTTATTGACCAGCTGCTGCAGCGGCTATGGATTGATTACGGCTTTGCTCAGCTAGGCGACGTGGCGCTGGTCGCCGTCGGCGGCTATGGCCGCGGCGAACTGCATCCCCTCTCGGATATTGATCTGCTGATCCTTAGCCGTAAAAAGCTGCCGGATGAACAGTCGCAAAAAATTGGCGAGCTGCTGACCTTACTGTGGGATGTGAAGCTCGAGGTCGGCCACAGCGTGCGCACACTTGAAGAGTGTCTGCTGGAGGGCTTATCCGATCTGACGGTCGCTACCAACCTGATTGAATCACGTCTGCTGATTGGCGACGTGGCCCTGTTACTGGAGCTGCAAAAACACATCTTCAGCGACGGGTTCTGGCCTTCGGAGACGTTTTTCGCCGCCAAGGTCGAAGAACAACAAACCCGCCACCAGCGCTATCACGGCACCAGCTATAACCTGGAGCCCGACATCAAAAGCAGCCCTGGTGGCCTGCGCGACATCCATACCCTGCAATGGGTGGCCCGCCGCCATTTTGGCGCCACCTCGCTGGATGAGATGGTCGGCTTTGGTTTTCTGACAGAAGCCGAACGAACCGAGTTAAATGAGTGCTTACACCTGCTGTGGCGCATCCGTTTTGCCCTGCATCTCGAAGTGACGCGCTACGACAACCGCCTGCTGTTCGATCGTCAGCTCAGCGTCGCCCAGCGTCTGCACTACCGCGGCGAAGGCAACGAACCGGTTGAGCAGATGATGAAAGACTTCTTTCGCGTCACTCGCCGGGTGGGTGAACTGAATCAGATGCTGTTGCAGCTGTTCGATGAGGCGATTCTGGCCCTGACGGCTGATGAAAAACCGCGCCCTATCGATGACGAATTTCAGCTGCGCGGCACCCTGATCGACCTGCGTGACGAGACGCTGTTCATCCGCAAGCCGGAAGCGATCCTGCGGATGTTCTACGCCATGGTGCGTAACAGCACCATCACCGGGATCTACTCCACGACATTGCGCCACCTGCGCCATGCTCGTCGCCATTTGACTCAGCCGTTATGCTATATCCCGGAAGCACGCTCGCTGTTTTTGAGCATGCTGCGCCACCCTGGTGCGGTCAGCCGCGGGTTACTGCCGATGCACCGTCACAGCGTGCTCTGGGCCTATATGCCCCAGTGGTCGCACATTGTCGGCCAGATGCAGTTTGACCTGTTCCATGCCTATACCGTCGATGAACATACCATCCGCGTCATGCTGAAGCTGGAGAGCTTCGCCAAAGAGGAGACGCGCAGCCGCCATCCGCTCTGCGTAGAGCTGTGGCCGCGCCTCACCAACCCGGAGCTGATCCTGATTGCCGCCCTGTTTCACGATATCGCTAAAGGCCGCGGGGGCGATCACTCCGTGCTGGGCGCAGAGGACATACTGAAATTTGCAGAGCTTCACGGGCTCAACTCGCGTGAAACCCAGCTGGTGGCGTGGCTGGTGCGCCACCACCTGTTGATGTCGGTCACGGCGCAGCGTCGTGACATTCAGGATCCCGAGGTCATCAAACAGTTCGCCGAAGCTGTCCAGACGGAGAATCGCCTGCGTTTTCTGGTTTGCCTGACGGTTGCGGACATCTGCGCGACCAACGAAACGCTGTGGAACAGCTGGAAGCAGAGCCTGCTGCGTGAGCTCTACTTTGCCACCGAGAAGCAGTTACGTCGCGGCATGGAGAATACGCCGGACATGCGCGAGCGCGTACGTCACCATCAGATGCAGGCCCTGGCGCTGTTGCGGATGGAAAATATCAACGAGGAGGCGCTGCATCTGATCTGGGCCCGCTGTCGCGCCAACTATTTTGTGCGCCACAGCGCTAACCAGTTGGCCTGGCACGCCCGTCATCTGCTGCAGCACGATCTGAGCAAGCCGCTGATCCTGCTCAGCCCGCAGGCAACGCGCGGCGGAACGGAGATTTTTATCTGGAGCCCTGACCGGCCTTATCTTTTCGCTGCGGTATGCGCTGAACTCGACAGGCGTAATCTCAGTGTTCATGACGCCCAGATCTTCACCACCCGCGACGGGATGGCGATGGACTCCTTTATTGTACTGGAACCGGACGGCAGCCCACTGTCAGCCGATCGTCACGAGCCGATTCGCTACGGGCTGGAGCAGGCGATCACTCAGCACAGCTGGCAGCCACCACAGCCGCGACGCCAGCCGGCCAAATTGCGCCATTTCACCGTCGATACCGAGGTCAATTTCCTGCCCACGCACACTGACCGAAAATCGTTCCTGGAGCTGATCGCCCTCGACCAGCCGGGTCTGCTGGCGCGGGTCGGGCAGGTTTTTGCCGACCTGGGAATTTCGCTGCATGGCGCCAGAATTACAACCATTGGCGAGCGAGTAGAAGATTTATTTATAATCGCCACAGCCGACCGCCGTGGCCTTAATAATGCGCTGCAGCTGGAAGTGCAACAACGGTTGACAGCAGCCCTCAATCCAAACGATAAAGGGTAGTGTTTTTTTTAATTGGAAAGAGTTTAACAATGCAGCAGTTACAGAACGTTATTGATTCCGCTTTTGAGCGTCGCGCCGAGATTACCCCGGCGAATGTGGATACCGTGACCCGTGAAGCGGTTAACCAGGTTATTTCTCTGCTGGATTCCGGCGCGCTGCGTGTAGCCGAAAAGATCGACGGTCAGTGGGTAACCCATCAGTGGCTGAAGAAAGCGGTACTGCTCTCTTTCCGTATTAACGATAACCAGGTTATCGACGGTGCGGAAAGCCGCTACTTCGATAAAGTGCCAATGAAATTCGCTAATTACGACGAAGCGCGTTTCCAGAAAGAAGGTTTCCGCGTGGTTCCACCGGCAGCCGTTCGTCAGGGTGCGTTTATCGCGCGTAACACCGTGCTGATGCCGTCCTACGTGAACATCGGCGCTTACGTTGACGAAGGCACCATGGTAGATACCTGGGCGACCGTTGGTTCTTGCGCGCAGATCGGTAAAAACGTCCACCTCTCCGGCGGCGTTGGCATCGGTGGCGTTCTGGAGCCGCTGCAGGCGAACCCAACCATCATCGAAGATAACTGCTTCATTGGCGCACGTTCCGAAGTGGTAGAAGGCGTGATCGTTGAAGAAGGCTCAGTGATCTCGATGGGTGTTTACATCGGCCAGAGCACTCGCATTTACGATCGCGAAACCGGTGAAGTGCATTATGGCCGTGTACCGGCAGGTTCCGTGGTGGTCTCCGGCAACCTGCCATCGAAAGATGGCAAATACAGCCTGTACTGCGCGGTTATCGTCAAGAAAGTGGACGCAAAAACCCGCGGTAAAGTGGGCATCAACGAACTGCTGCGCACCATCGATTAATCGGTTATAACAAAAAGCGGGGGCAACCCCGCTTTTTTTGTATCTGAGGGTGGCGAAAGTAGATTTTTTCGTGAATTATTCATGGGTTATGTTGAGATCAAGGGTACCGCTATGTACGATAATCTGAAAAGTCTGGGCATTACTAATCCTGATGAAATTGACCGTTACAGCCTCCGTCAGGAAGCCAATAACGATATCCTGAAAATCTATTTCCACAAGGATAAAGGCGAATTTTTCGCCAAGAGCGTAAAGTTTAAATACCCGCGCCAGCGTAAAACTGTCGTCGCCGATGGCGTCGGTCAGGGTTACAAAGAAGTGCAGGAAATCAGCCCCAATCTGCGCTACGTGATTGATGAACTGGATCAGATTTGTCAGCGCGATCGCACAGAGGTTGATCTTAAGCGTAAGATCCTTGATGACCTGCGTCATCTGGAAAGCGTCGTTACCCACAAGATCAGTGAAATTGAAGCCGATCTTGAGAAGTTGACCCGTAATAAATAAGTCGCGACTTCGGCCTTCTCGCGCAAGGAGAGGGTGTAAACACTAAAAACGGTAACCCAGGTTACCGTTTTGTTTTATCTACCGCTGTTCGTCTAACTGCAACGCAACATACAACAATAGTCTGTCGTCGAAATTCCCCAGATCCAGCCCCGTCAATTCCGAAATGCGGTTCAGGCGATATTCCAGCGTATTGCGATGAATAAACAGCGCCTTCGAAGTCGCCAGCGGCTGCACGTTGTGACGAAACCAGGCCTGCAGTGTACGACGCAACAGCCCGTTATTATCCATCGCTTTCAGGCGCACCAGCGGGCGCGCCAGCTCATTGGCCTGCCAGCCGCCGCGCAGGCTGTCGAGCAGCACCGGCAGCATCAAATCCTGATAAAAATAGCTGCGGTTCTCGGGCATACGCTGCTTGCCGACCATCATGGTGGTGCGGGCGGTACGCCACGAACGCGCGATGCTTCCTGGGCCGGTAAAATAGTTACCTAATGCCACCCGAAAGCGCAGTTGCCCGTTCTCTTTCATTCGCGCAATCAGCTGTTCGACCCGACGCCGATGATCTTCTGCATCCCAGCGCCCAAACGGGTTCAACGCCGGTTTCAGTACTACCATTTCGGTGAGTGAGACGATTGCCACCAGGTTGTTACGCTCCGGCGTGGCTAACGCATTCTGCAGTTGCTGCAGCTCGACCATGGCACTGTCGACGCCCAGCTGTCCGCTGTCGACCTCAATGACCGCCACCACGCGGGGCTGATTAAGGTCAATGCCCAGACGCTGCGCCCATTCAGTCAGCGCGGGAGTATGTTCTTCTGCCTGAATCAGGTTCATCACCAGCTCTTCACGCAGACGGCTGTCCTGCGCCAGCAGGTGCATCAGCCGAGATTGTTCCAGCATCATCTCGGCGGTCATGCACACCAGCTCACCGTATTTGCGCAGTGATTCCGGCTCGCCGGTCAGGCCGATCACTCCGACAATTTCGCCTTCCAGACGCAGCGGCAGGTTAATCCCCTGACGCACGCCGTGCAGATGCCGCGCCACCGCATCGTCGATGTCTACCACCCGCCCCTGAGAGAGCACCAGCAGCGCACCTTCGTGCAATTCCCCAATACGCTCGCGATCACCGCTGCCAATGATCCGCCCACGTGCATCCATTACGTTGATATTGGTATCGATGATGCGCATCGTTCGCGCCACGATATCCTGCGCCATTTTGGTATCAAGATGCCAGCCAGCCATATCGCCCTCCTCTGAGCAGAGCTCAAGCATAAGGAAGAATAGTCAACGCTGCATTGTGCGAATGCACAAACTGACGGGGAGAAGTATGGACTTGTGGAAGGGTTCACAGAATAGGAAAAAGCCCCTGCTTCCTGGCGGAAACAGGGGCTGAACAGATTACTGCATCAGCAGATAGAGCGAGGTATCGCCACGCTGAATATTCAGCGCCAGCACCGTCGGTTTGCTGTCGAGGATCTTACGCAGTTCAGCAATGTTTTTAATCGGCTGCTGGTTAGCACCAATAATCACATCGCCTTTCTTCAAGCCGATACGGGCAGCCGGGGTGTTAGCTTTGACGTTATTCACCGCCACGCCTTTGTCCTGGCCTTTGTTGCTCATATCCGCGCCTTCGATCCCCTGGAAGATGGTGCTGGAATCAACCTGATTCTGGCTGCTCTGCTGCAGTTCAAGGTTCACGGTAACCGGCTTACCTTCACGCAGCAGGCCCAGCGTCACTTTGCTGCCGACCGGCATCGAGCCTACTTCCGCACGTAGCGCCGCAAAGCTGCTGACCGGCTTGCCGTTCAGGGTGGTGATCACGTCACCGGCCTTGATCCCCGCTTTCGCCGCCGAAGAGTTTGGCATCACCTGGCTGACAAAGGCACCGCGCTGGGCATCCACCTTCATCGCTTTCGCCAGCTCGGAGTTCAGCTCGGTGCCGAGAATACCCAGCTCACCGCGTTTCACCTGACCAAACTCAACCATCTGCGCGGTCAGGTTTTTCACCATATTGCTCGGGATAGCAAAACCGATCCCGATATTGCCGCCGTCCGGGGCAAGAATCGCGGTATTAATCCCGATCAGCTCCCCGTTCAGGTTGACCAGTGCACCACCAGAGTTACCCCGGTTGATGGCGGCATCGGTCTGGATGAAGTTCTCGTAGTTTTCCGCATTCAGGCCGCTACGGCCCAGCGCGGAAACAATCCCGGAGGTAACCGTCTCGCCCAGGCCGAACGGGTTACCGATCGCCACGGTATAATCCCCCACGCGCAGGGCGTCGGAGTCGGCCAGCTTAATCGCCGTCAGGTTTTTCGGATCCTGAATCTGGATCAGCGCAATATCAGAGCGCGGATCTTTACCCACCATTTTGGCGTCAAGCTTACGCCCATCGCTCAGCTGCACTTTGATGCTGCTGGCGTTGTCCACCACGTGGTTGTTGGTGACGACATAGCCCTTAGCGGCGTCGATGATAACACCCGAGCCCAGCGCCATAAATTTCTGCTGCTGGCCGCCGCCGTTGCCGCCTTCATCCCCTGCTCCGCCACCCTGACAGAACGGCGAGCTCTGGAACGGCGAACCCTCCTGGCAGAACGGCGAATTATCGCCGAAGAACTGCTGGAAGTTACGCGGCATGCGCGGCGTATTGACGGTGGTACTGCCTTCCACGTTGATACTGACGACCGACGGCATGACTTTTTCTAACATCGGCGCCAGGCTGGGCATCTGCTGCGCGCTGCTCGCCGAAGACGCGGTCTCGGCTGCGATAGCAGACAGAGGAGACAGCGCTAAACCTAAACTTAAAGCCAGTGCACTCATTGCTAATGTGGTTTTTTTCATGTTTCTTAATCTCGATTTACAGGTCACGCACAATTGCTGTGTATATCAGATTCATTTCTTTGCACGAAGTTCCGGTATTAAGTTTCTGGAAAAAGTAAAAATTTATTGTTCGTCTTTACAAAACTCGGCCTTATTCCACCGCCATCAGCTTGCGGTATTCATCCCATGCATACAAATCGGTCATCCCGCTGATATAGTCCTGGATCAGACGACAGCGATAATAAAACTCAAGCACGGGCCAGTCAGGCTGCTGCCGGTCAAATTTGCGGACCGCTTCCACGTAGGCCAGACGATGGCGGGGAGAAAGTTTATGAAATAAGCGCGATTCAATCGGCAAGCGACGCACCCGCTCCTTTTCCACCAGCTCGCTAAAGGCCTCGACGGATAATTGTAGCAGCGGACTGTAGATGTCGAGCAAGCCGCTGATGACGCGATATCCCTGTAATTCAAGCTGCTCAACCTCCGGATGGCTGAAGACATGCCGCACAGCGACATTTTTATACAGTTCAAGAAGTTGGCTGTAGCTGCTGTCATCCTCAAGCAGCGCATGGTTAAATTCACCCTGATAAATCTGCGCCATATTGTCAATAAAACGCTCAGCGGCGTAAGGCACCAGCTTATTTAAAGTATTCACGCGCAAATACATAAAGAACTGATCTTCCGTACTGCGGCTCAGGGTATTGGAACGTGATTTTTCCCAGGCATTTTCGACCACCTGCGAGAACAGCGAGCCTTTCTTATGCGTTCCCCATGCATCATAAAGGTGCTGATAAAGTTCCTCGACGCTGAATATTCTTTTCTCGACGGCATCCTCCAGATCGGCTACGCAATAGGAAATGTCGTCCGCTGCTTCCATAATCCAGGTCAATGGAAAACGACCATGGGGCGTCAGGGAAAGTTCTTGACGCAGCCTGTCGATATAACTCTCTTCCGAGAAATAATAGCCGGGTTTCTTCATCAAATAATTATGCGTGGCGGGCGGTTCACCCTGCCACCATGCGGGACGGGTATATTTGAGGATGCAGCCCACCTGCGCCCAGGTGAGGTTCATGCGCATCAGCGAATGCACCAGACGGATGCCCTGGGCATTGCCTTCAAAGTGGCACAGATCCTGACGGACTTTGCGACGCAGATCGTTCAGCCCCTCTTCTCCTTCGCGCAGGCGCAAAGCCGGGATCGCACAGCGATCGCTACTCAGCGGCTGGCTGGCGGCATCCGAGGGAAACAGGCGCTGACGGAACCAGTCGTTGATCGCCGCTTCGCCAAAATGACCAAACGGCGGGTTGCCAATGTCGTGCATCAGGCACGCCATTTCGACAATGCTCTCAAACGGCCCGGTCAGTTCTCCCAGCCCGTAGGGTTCCAGCAGACGCTGCTCTTTCAGACGGCTCAAAATCTCTTTCGCGATATAGCGTCCCACCTGCTGCACTTCCAGCGAGTGGGTCAGGCGCGTGCGTACCGCGGCGTTACGTTCGAGGGGAAAGACCTGGGTTTTTTGCTGTAGACGACGGATCGCCGGGGAGTTGACGATACGTCCGCGGTCGCTTTCGAAGATCCTCAGGATCTCATGCTCGCTCTTATCCCCTTGTGGGGAGCGATAGCGACGGTGCCAGTTAATCTTGGTGCGAAAATCGATCTGTGTCATGTGCTCTCCCGCGCGGAAAATACGATTCCCCTAAAGCGCATGATAGACTATGCCTTCAAACATGGCACATCGCGAGTAAATCTATGAAAATCGGTATTATTGGAGCAATGGAAGAAGAAGTTACGCTGCTGCGTGACAAAATCGAAAACCGTCAGACCCTCTCTCTGGGCGGCTGTGAGATTTACACCGGCCTGCTGAACGGAACTGAAGTTGCTCTGCTGAGATCCGGTATCGGTAAAGTCTCTGCTGCACTGGGCGCAACACTGCTGCTGGAGCGCTGCAAACCGGACGTGATCGTCAATACCGGCTCTGCGGGTGGCCTGGCGCCAACGCTGAAAGTGGGCGATATCGTGGTGTCTGACGAAGCGCGCTATCACGATGCCGACGTCACCGCGTTCGGTTACGAGCTGGGCCAGCTTCCGGGCTGTCCGGCAGGCTTTAAAGCCGATGACCAGCTGATTGCCGCCGCTGAAAGCTGCATCACAGAGCTGAGCCTCAACGCCGTGCGCGGCCTGATTGTCAGCGGCGATGCGTTTATCAACGGTTCCGAAAACCTGGCGACAATCCGTCAAAACTTCCCTCAGGCCGTTGCCGTTGAAATGGAAGCCACCGCCATTGCCCATGTTTGCCATAACTTTAAGGTGCCGTTTGTGGTGGTTCGCGCCATCTCCGACGTGGCCGATCAGCAGTCTCACCTGAGCTTCGACGAGTTCCTCGTGGTTGCGGCCAAACAGTCCAGCCTGATGGTTGAGACACTGGTACAGAAACTGGCGCGTGGCTAAGCCCCTTTTCAGGGCGCTTATTGCGCTGTTTCTACTGACACCGGCGTGGCTTCTGGCCGCGCCGCGTGTTATCTCCCTCTCCCCTGCCAATACCGAACTGGCCTTTGCCGCCGGAATCACCCCTGTTGGCGTCAGCAGCTTTTCCGATTACCCTCCCGAAGCAGAGCACATCGAGCAGGTGGCAAGCTGGCAGGGTATGAACATCGAACGGATAGTAGCCCTGAAACCCGATCTGGTGCTGGCCTGGCGCGGCGGCAATGCGGAACGTCAGGTGAATCAGCTTTCATCGCTCGGCATCAAAGTACTCTGGATTGACGCCACCCGCGTCGAACAGGTCGCGCAAGCGCTGCGCGATCTCGCCCCCTGGAGCCCGACCCCTGAAAAGGCCCGGCTGGCCGCGCAGCAGCTGCTTGATGAGTTTACGGCCCTTAAAGCCCACTACGGCACACAGCCGAAAAAGCGCGTCTTCCTGCAGTTTGGCGAGCTCCCCTTATTCACTACCAGCCAGGGATCGCTGCAGCACCAGGTACTGGAAGTCTGTGGCGGAGAAAATATCTTTGCCGCCAGCAGCGTACCCTGGCCGCAGGTAAGCCGCGAACAGGTACTGGCGCGCCAGCCGCAGGCCATCGTCGTGGCCGGTTCTGCGGGCGACATTCCTCGAATCGAACGGTACTGGCAAAGTCAGTTAAAAATACCGGTGATTGCCCTTAAGAGTGACTGGTTTGAACGCGCAAGCCCGCGTATTATCCTCGCCGCAAAACAACTCTGCTCTGCGCTGTCGCAGAGCCACTAATTTCTCGAGGATTACGATGCTCGTTTATTGGCTGGATATTCTTGGCACAGCCGTTTTTGCCATTTCCGGCGTTTTGCTGGCCGGTAAATTACGCATGGATCCCTTTGGGGTGCTGGTACTGGGCGTGGTGACGGCCGTAGGGGGCGGGACCATCCGCGATATGGCGCTCGATCACGGCCCGGTATTTTGGGTCAGGGATCCCACCGATCTGGTGGTGGCGATGGTGACCTGCCTGCTGACCATTGTGCTGGTACGTCAGCCGCGTCGCCTGCCAAAATGGGTCCTGCCAGTATTGGATGCGGTCGGCCTGGCGGTGTTTGTCGGGATTGGCGTCAACAAAGCCTTTATGGCCGGTACCGGCCCGATGGTGGCTATCTGTATGGGCGTGCTGACCGGCGTGGGCGGCGGCATTATCCGCGATATTCTGGCGCGTGAAGTGCCGATGATCCTGCGAACGGAAATCTACGCAACGGCCTGCATTATCGGCGGGATAGTCCACGCCACGGCGTTCTACACCTTTGGCATTGAGCTCGAAACGGCGGCGATGATCGGGATGGTGGTGACGCTGGGGATTCGACTGGCGGCAATCCGCTGGCACTTAAAGCTGCCGACGTTTGCGCTGGATGAGAACGGCCGGTAATAAAGCAAAACGGTAACCTTAGAGTTACCGTTTTTAGTTTCAGCTCCCTCTCTTCTTAGGAGAGGGCTGGGGCAAGGGCACCCAGACCGCATCTTTAGATGCTGAACGACGAACCACACCCACAGGTGCTGGTCGCGTTCGGGTTGGTCACCACAAAGCGGGAACCTTCCAGCCCTTCGGTATAATCGACAGCCCCACCCACCAGATATTGCAGACTCATCGGGTCAACAACCAGTGAAACGCCCTGCTTCTCAATGGTCATATCACCGTCGTTAATCTGATCGTCAAAGGTGAAACCATACTGGAAGCCGCTGCAGCCGCCGCCAGTAATATACACGCGCAGTTTCAGGTCCGGATTGTCTTCGTCGGCAATCAGGGTTTTCACTTTACTGGCTGCTGCTTCTGTAAACTGCAACGGCAGCGCTACGTCATCACTCATCTTATGCTCCCATGAATACTACCAGTGGGCAAAAATCACCCAATGCTTATTGTCATTATCTAATACCCTGGTAATCCAATCAAGTATTCTGCTTCGCCAGGGTGCGGGCAAGGATCGTGGAGTATAGCGGTTTTCCACCCAGGAATTGGGCTAATAGTGTCGCGCCAAGGCAAGTAATGATCATTGGCAAAATGAGCTGATAATTATCGGTCATTTCCAGTACCAGCACGATGCCAGTTAACGGCGCACGCAACGACGCCGCCAGCAGTGCCCCCATCCCGGCAATGGCAAAGGTGCCTGCATCAAGGTGATAGGCCGGAAAACCCACCGTAGCCGCCATACCAAAGGCCGACCCCAGCAAAGTGCCTAACGCCAGCATCGGGGCAAAGATCCCGCCCGGCGCACCGGAAGAAAAGCACAGCAGCGTTGTCGCCACCCGGACGATAAACAGCACCAGCAGCAGGCTCACGCTAAAATTCCCGGCCGTAGCGATCGGGATAAGATTAAACCCGCCGCCTGCGGCCTCGGGCAGGATCATCCCCAGCACGCCACACATGCCGCCCAGTAGCCCGCCGACCAGCACCCATTTTGTCGTATTCCCACCATGAATGCGCTGAAACAGATCCTGAGTCCGCAGTATAAGGGTGTTAAACAGCGGCCCCACTACGCCAAAAATCATGCCGAGGATCAGATACAACCAGAGGGTGTTTACCGGGGCATTGCTGAGCTTGCCGACCTCGATCACCGCCGCTTCGCCATTGAACAGGCGGAAAACGATGCTCGACATGATAACGCCCGTAAATACCGCTTTAATCGAGATCAGGCTATAGCGAAACTGCGCGCGCATCTCTTCGATGATAAACAGGATCCCCGCCAGCGGGGCGTTAAAGGCGGCTGACAGCCCCGCCGCGGCCCCCGTGGCCAGCAGGGTATGCCGGGCTTCGGCGCTGCGCATACGAAACAGATCCCCCACCATGCGCCCAATATTGCCGCCGATCTGTACCGTCGGCCCTTCACGGCCCAGCACCATGCCCGCGCCGAGCGTGCCCATCCCACCAATAAATTTCACCGGCAGCACCCGCCACCAGCGCACCGGCCGCAGCTCTTCCAGCGCACCTTCAATCTCAGGAATACCCGACCCGCCCGCCTCCGGGGCATATTTACGCACCAGAAAGTAGCCCATCATCGCCAGCAGGGCAGACAGTAAAAAGGCCATCGGCCAGACCAGCAGCGGACGATCCGCCCAACCCGCCAGCGTGCCGACACGCCAGTACAGCACCGCATTGACGGCTTTTTCAAAAGCCACGCCAACCAACCCTGCGAGCGTGCCGACCAGCGCGGCCATCAGCAGGATGGCCAGCGGTGTTTTATCCCGGTTCAGCAGACGGCGGATCCTGACTCTGCGCCAGAGCCGCGCATGTTGCTGCATTTCATAAGAGGGAGCGTCAGTTTTCATCAGATAATCAATTATGAGTATGTCAGGGAAAGAACGGCATTTTAAAGGCCAGCGCCGCCCGCGTCGCAACAATTTAATTAATGAATAGTAGGTTTAAAGTGCGCAAAGGTGCATAACCCGGCGCGAATCACTTAGAATAGCGAGCTACATTCTTTTCCCGAAACCAGGAACGACGCCATGAGCAAGTCTGAAACTCTTTACAGCGCGGCCCGCGAACTTATCCCTGGCGGTGTGAACTCCCCCGTACGTGCTTTTACCGGCGTGGGCGGTACACCGCTGTTTATCGAACGTGCCGATGGCGCGTACCTGTACGATGTGGATGGCAAAGCCTATATCGACTACGTCGGCTCCTGGGGCCCGATGGTGCTTGGCCATAACCACCCGAGTATCCGCAATGCGGTGATTGAAGCAGCCCAGCGCGGCCTGAGCTTCGGCGCGCCAACCGAGATGGAAGTGAAAATGGCCGCGCTGGTGACCGAACTGGTGCCGACCATGGATATGGTGCGCATGGTGAACTCCGGTACCGAAGCGACCATGAGCGCCATCCGTCTGGCCCGTGGCTTTACCGGTCGCGATAAAATCATCAAGTTCGAAGGCTGCTACCACGGCCACGCCGACTGCCTGCTGGTGAAAGCCGGCTCGGGTGCGCTGACCCTCGGCCAGCCGAACTCCCCGGGCGTACCGGCAGACTTCGCGAAGCATACCCTGACCTGTACCTATAACGATCTGGACTCCGTGCGCGCCGCTTTCGAGCAGTATCCGCAGGAGATCGCTTGCATTATCGTTGAGCCGGTGGCGGGCAACATGAACTGCATCCCGCCGCAGCCGGGCTTCCTGCAGGGTCTGCGTGCCCTGTGCGACGAGTTTAATGCGCTGCTGATTATCGACGAAGTGATGACAGGTTTCCGCGTCGCACTGGCGGGTGCGCAGGCGTATTACGACGTGGTGCCGGACCTGACCTGCCTTGGCAAAATCATCGGCGGCGGTATGCCGGTAGGCGCGTTTGGCGGGCGTAAAGAGGTGATGGATGCGCTGGCCCCAACCGGTCCGGTGTATCAGGCGGGTACGCTGTCGGGTAACCCGATTGCCATGGCCGCCGGGTTTGCCTGCTTGAACGAAGTGGCGCAGCCGGGTATTCATACCACCTTGACTGAGCGTACCACCCAACTGGCCAACGGTCTGCTGGAGGCTGCAGAAGATACTGGTATTCCGCTGGTGGTAAACCACGTTGGCGGCATGTTCGGCATCTTCTTCACCGAAGCCAAAACCGTGACCAGCTATCAGGATGTAGTGAAGTGCGACGTTGAGCGCTTCAAGCGCTTCTTCCACCTGATGCTGGAAGAGGGTGTCTATCTGGCACCGTCGGCGTTCGAGGCAGGCTTTATGTCGGTCGCGCACAGCGAAGAGGATATCAACACTACTCTCGACGCGGCGCGTAAGGTGTTTGCCAAGCTCTGATAACGTTGTTTGCCGGCTGCGGCATGATGCCCTCACCCCGGCCCTCTCCCACAGGGAGAGGGAGAAAACACCAAAAACGGCAACCAGATGGTTGCCGTTTTGCATTTGTTACCGGCTCTGCTTACGCAGCAGATAGATAAAGTACGGCGCACCGATAAAGGTCGACAGCAGCCCTGCCGGGATCTGATACGGGAACAGCACCATCCGTCCGCACCAGTCGGCAAACACCAGCAGTATTCCCCCGGTTAACGCCGACATCACCATGTGCGGCATCGTCCGACGAAAACCCATCATCCGCGCAATATGTGGCGCCATCAGGCCGATAAAGCTCAGCGGGCCAATGGTCAGGGTGGCGGTCGCGGTCAGACAGGCCGCCAGCAGCAGCAGACCGATACGCGAGGTGCTCAGCGCCATCCCCACCGAACGGGCTGTATCGCCCCCCAGCGGCAGCACCGTTAACCAGCGACGGCACAGGGGAACAATCGCCAGCAGGACGATCATCGCGATGCCGGTGCGCACTACCTGCTCGGTGGTGGCGTTATAGGTTGAACCGGAAATCCAGGTCAGAATCTGCGCCATCCGCGGATCGCCGCTGGCCTGCAGCATCATCAGCAGCATGGTGAAGGCGGTACTTAACGCCATCCCCGCCAGCAACATCCGATGTGGCGAGAATCCACCGCGCCCGGCGGCAATCATGATGATCAGCAGCGTCACCGCCGCGCCGATACTGCCCGCTGGCATCAGCCAGCCGAAGGCATTCCCCGGCACAAAGAACAGCATCAGCACCACGCCAAACGCCGCACCGGAGCTGATCCCCAGCACTTCCGGGCTCGCCATTGGGTTGCCGGTCAGGCGCTGAATAATGCACCCCGCCACTGCCAGCATCACCCCGGCGATCAGCGCGGCAAAAATACGCGGCGCGCGCCACGGCATCAGCTCGTCGAGCATCGTCCCGCTCGCCCAGTGCCAGCCCTGCGCATCGCGACCAAACGTCAGCGCGGCTATCACCGCCAGCAACAGTACCGCCCCGCCCGCCAGCGCATACCCGAGGACATGCTGACGCTCCGCACTCACTTTATCCCCGCCGTTCATGGCCGGGGTATTCATGCTGCGCAGGCGCGGCAGCAGCCACAGCAGCAGCGGTGCACCAATCAGCGCCGTCACTGAACCGGTCGAGACTTCCATCCACACCCGCGTCAGCCAGAGGATCACCTGATCGGAGAGCCAGAGGATCAGCGCCCCAATCAGCGGGGCCAGGATCAGGCGGGATAGCAAGCGTCGCGCACCGAGCATTTTTGCCAGCAGTGGCGCAAACAGGCCGATAAAACCAATAATGCCGACCGCATTGACCAGCAGGGCGCTGATGACAATCGCCAGCGTTAACGCCGCCAGCCGCGCCAGCGACAGCGCCAGCCCGAGGTTGCGCGCCACGCCGTCATCCAGCCCCATTAAGGTCAGCGGGCGCAGCAGCAGCAGGGTCAGCAGCACGCCACCAAGTAGCTGTGGCCACAGGCGCTGAACGATACTCCAGTCGGTCTGCGTCAGCGTCCCGGTGCTCCACAGGAACATGCTCTGGAGCTGATCGTGATGGAAGATGACCAACAGCTGATTGACCGCGCCGCAGTACAGGCTCACCACCAGCCCCGCGAGGATCAGCGTCACCGGCGACAGGCGCTTGCCCCACGCCACGCCAAACACAATTGCCCCCACCACGCAGGCACCCACCAACGCCGCAAACTGCGGTGCCAGCGCGCCCGGCAGCGACCACAGGGTGATGATGGTCATCCCCAGTTGAGCCCCGGTTGCCACGCCAAGGGTGGTCGGCTCCGCCAGCGGATTACGCAGCACCTGCTGGAAAAGCACCCCCACCAGCCCAAGGCCTGCCCCCACCAGCAGCGAGATCGCCAGTCGTGGCATCAGGCTGTAGTGGAACAGCATCTGCTGAATATTGTCGATATCAGGGGCAACTAACGCGCTGCTCCACTGCGCGCGCGGCAGGGCCAGATTGAGATTAGACCAGGTCAAACCCAGCGCCAGAACCAACAGCGCGGCCATTAGCAGCGCCGGGAACAGGGCTATCCGTGATTTCATGCCTGACCTCCCAGCGCATTATCCAGCACGCGGGCAAAGTGCATCGCCGACAGCGTTGCCCCGTAGAACCACACCGCAGGCACGCGCTTCACGCGCTGCTGGCGAACAAACGGCATCGCCTGCCACAGCGGCGTCGCCATTAGGGCCTGCATTTCACGCTCGTTGCCGTGGTCGAAACAGAGCACGTCCACATCGCGGAACATGGCCAGACGATCGATCCCCACTGCGGTACTGCCCCAGAAGGTCATCTCCCCTTCCCAGGCGTTTTTAATGCCATAGCGATCCAGCACTTCCTGGAACAGGCAGTTATTGCCAAACACCAGCATATGACGCGCGTCGAGCAGAGTAACCATCAGCAGCGGGCGATCGCCCCGGCCTGCAAAACGCGGCTTGAAGCTGTCAATCACACTGTCGAAATGATCGAGATGCGAGCGGGCGGCCGCGTCCATATTCAGCAGTTGCGCCATCTCGGTTAAGGATTTGCGGGCATTAGCCAGCGGTTTTTTGCCGTCGCTAAAGGCGAACCCACGCCCCGGTGCAATCCGCGCCAGCTTCTCTTCCGACGGGCCATAGCCCGCCGACCACACCAGGTAAGAGGGTTTCATCTGGGTCAGCAGTTCGAGATTGGGTTCGGTACGCAGGCCGATATCGATAACCGACGCGGGCAGACGAGGTTCGTTCACCCACAGGGTGTAGTTGGGAATATCGGCCACGCCGTAGGGGGTGACGCCGAGCGCCAGCAGCAGTTCAACCGGCAGCCACTCGAGGGCCACAATACGATGCGGATCGATGGCGGCGGCATGCGCCGTGCCCATTTTCCACAGCAGCGGCGAAAGCGCCATAGCCGTCAACAGCCGACGGCGGCTAATCAGTAAATCAGACATCAATAGACAAAGCTCACCGGCGCCGCACCGGCCGGATGCGGCAGAATTCCCATCGGAATTCCGTAAATGTGTTCCAGCGTGTCACTGCGCATCAGCTCAGCAGGCGTGCCCTGGGCTATCATCTCACCGCCGCGCAATGCCACCAGATAATCGCAGTAACGCGCCGCCATGTTGATATCGTGCAGCACGGCAATCACCGTTAATCCGCGCTGCTGGCTTAAGCGGTGCACCAGCGCCAGCACGTCCACCTGATGGGCAATGTCCAGCGCCGAGGTGGGTTCATCCAGCAGTAAGCAGCGGCTGTCCTGCGCCACCAGCATGGCGATCCATGCGCGCTGGCGCTCGCCACCGGAAAGACTGTCCACCAGACGATGGGCCAACGGCTTGAGCCCCACCAGCGAAATGGCTTCTTCCACTTTCTCACGGTCGGCGACGCCAAAACGCCCTAACGCGCCATGCCAGGGATAACGCCCAATCGCCACCAGTTCCCGTACGGTCATTCCTTCCGCCTGCGGCAACTGCTGTGGCAGATAAGCCACTTTGCGCGCAAATGCCTTGCTGTTCCAGCTCTCCAGCGGCTGTCCGTCCAGCAGAATATCCCCTTCTGACGGCGGCTGATGACGGCCGAGCATTTTCAGTAAGGTGGATTTGCCGGAGCCGTTATGGCCGATAAGGCCTGTGACTTTGCCTGCGGGGAAGGTCAGCGAAAGCGGATGCAGCAGCGTGCGTCCGGGAACACGAAAGGAAGTACCGTCTAGCGCAAAGGTGGTGTCAGATTGCGGTTTGTTATCCTGCATGGTGGCCAACTTAAGTAAAGGGCACGAAAAGCCGTGCCCAAAAGAGAGAATGAAGATTAGAAGCGGAAGGTCGCCGTGGCAACCACCTGGCGTTCAGCTCCCCAGAAACAGCCGTAGGTGTTGAAGCAGCTGGCAACGTATTCACGATCGAACAGGTTGTTCACATGGACCGCGACGTTAGAGCCCGCCATGCCAACACGCGCCAGATCGTAACGGACCAGTGCATCCACAACGGTGTAGCTACCCACTTTGAAGCTGTTCGCCGGATCGCCATAGCTGGAACCAGAGTAACGACCACCGGTACCCAGCGTCAGGCCAGAGAGCGCACCTTCATACAGGGTATAATCCGCCCACAGGGATGCCATATGTTCTGGAACCTGTGCCGGGGTGTTGCCTTTGTAGTTGGTATCCGTGGTGTACTCGACGTCGGTGTAGGTGTATGACCCGACCACGTTGACGCTGGCAGACAGCGCGGCTTTAGCTTCAATTTCAACACCACGGGCGCGGATCTCGCCACCCTGAACCGAGAAGAACGAGCCCGCAGGATCGGCCATCAGGTTGTTGGTTTTGGTCAGCTGATAGAGCGCCCCGGTCAACACAATCGGACGATCGTTCGGGACATATTTCACACCCGCTTCGTACTGCTTACCTTTAGACGGTGCAAAAATATTGCCGTCCGCACCCAGGGTGGAAGCCGGTTCGAAGGATTCGCTGTAGCTGAAATATGGCGTTACACCGTTATCGAACAGGTAGTTAACCCCGCCGCGCCAGGTGAACTCTTTATCATCCCGGGAATCTTCTGTCGCAAGAACACGGTTCAGAGAGTCCTGCTTCGCCCAGTCGTAACGACCGCCAAGGGTGACCAGCACTTTCTCCCACTGCATCTGATCCTGCACGTACAGGCCAGTCTGCTTCTGTTTGTTCAGCACCTGATACGCGCCTGATGGGCCTGGGTGGGCGCCAAAATCGAAGTCGCTGCGGTCCAGGTTATAGATATCGGACGGCGCAACGGAACCGGCATAACCAAACCAGGAATCGATGTCGTTACGCATACGCATAAAGTCAACGCCGGTCAGCAGCGTGTGATCGACAGAACCGGTGGCAAACTTGCTCTGCAGCTGGGTATCGACGGTGAAGTTCTGCAGTTTTTCGTTATCAATCACGTACTGACGGGTCAGGGTATGATCCCACTGCGACTGAGGAACGCTGGCGCAAGGACTGGTGGCCGGGTTGCTCGAATACATCGGATCGGAACACATGCCATAGCCATACACGCTGTTTTGCGAGGTTCTGTTTTCGGCGTAACGCAGGTTCTGACGCACGGTAAAGGTGTCGTTGAATTCGTGGTCGAAGCTGTAACCCACCATCTTCTCGTTACGAGAGTAGGTGTTGTTGTCTGCACCTTCGTTGAAATCCGTGGACAGACGCTTGCCGTTTGGCAGCTCGGTTACGGTGCCCTCTTTTGGCAGCCATCCGTAGTAACCGGTTTCTGGCTCGTTCTGGAAATAGGACAGGAAGGTGAAGTTAGTTTTGTCATCCGGGCGCCAGCTGAATGCCGGGGCGATGGCATAACGTTGCTCTTCTGCCCCCTGCTGCTGGGCGTTGGCGGAGCGCGCCAGGCCGGTTAAACGATAGGAGTAAACGCCATCGTCATCCAGCGCGTCGCTGAAGTCAAAGCCGGTCTGGAACAGGCTGTTGGTGCCCGTTTTAAACTGAATCTCTTTTAGCGGTTCAGTGGTTGGGCGCTTGCTGACCATGTTCAGCAGGCCGCCCGGGTTGCTCTTTCCGTACAGAACGGAAACCGGACCGCGCATCACTTCAGCACGTTCCAGCATATACGGGTCAACGACCGCATCGTTATAGAAGTTACCCTGCATCTTCAGGCCGTTCAGATAGTTATTCTGACTTTGGCCGTCGGCGGCAAAGCCGCGGATGATCAGGTAATCATAGGTGTTCGATGCGCCACGGGTGCCCACGGCAACGCCTGGGGTGTAGCTGAGCGCCTCTTTTACCGATTTAGGCTGATGTAACGCCATCTCTTCGGCGGTGACAACGGAAATCGACTGCGGCACCTTTTGGATCGGGGTGTCGGTTTTGGTCGCTGTCGCCGACTGGCGTGCCGCGATGGTCGCCGCTGGACCCCAGGCACTCTCCTGAGGCGCAGGCGCTGCGGTTACGGTGATGGTTTCTTCTTTTTTAGGGGTTTCAGCAGCCTGGGCATAAGCAGACATGCCGCTAACCGCTGTGGCTACAACAACTGCGATTTTACGCAGTGAAGGATTCATTGGCTGAGCAGTTTTTGAAAGCGCCATTGGTATCTCTCTGAGCAAGAGTGAATGATAACGTAAACGAGAATTATTATTATGACCGCAGCATATTATGCGAAACATTCCCGGCATAGCAAGTGGTATGCGGCCCTACAAGAATTGAGGGTATAAGAAATAATCAATGGGCATTGAAGGGTTAATAAACAGGGATATTGCTGTTGGGGAGATGTTGGTTTGAGGTGAAGAGATTCCCTCTCCCGCAGGAGAGGGAATGATGCAGGTTAGTTACCGCCGAACATGTCCTTGATCCAGCCCGCGACACCGTCGCTGTCTTTCTTCTCATTCTGCTGCTGCGGCTGTTGTTGCTGCTGCTGCTGCGGCTGTTGAGGCTGAGAAGACTGGTCAAACGGGTTGCCCGTTGGCTGCGGCGCTGGCGCCTGACACAGGGAGTCCGGGTTCGCGGTCCAGACCGGCACACTGCGCATCCCGCCGCCACACACGAAGTTGCCCGACTCGTCCACGCCCATATCGACGATATCTTCCGGTGGTGTCAGGGTTAACGGCACCGGCGACTGGTTAGCCAGATAGCGCTGATAAATCGACATCGCCCCGCTGGCGCCGTATAGCTTCGTCGGCTGGTTGTTGTCACGACCAACCCAGGTGATCACCACTTCACGCCCGTCGATGCCCGCAAACCAGGTATCAACGTTGTTGTTGGTGGTCCCGGTTTTACCGGCCAGATGCAGACCCGGATACTTCGCGCCAAGCTGGCGACCGGTTCCGCGCTGCACCACCTGCTGCATGGTCCACAGCGTCATGTACGCGGCCTGCGCCGGGACGGCACGTTCGGCCTGCGGGAAGCTCTGGTAAAGCGCCGTGCCATCTTCGGCAATCACGGAACGCAGCGCAGAGAGCTGGGCGCGGTTACCGCCGCTGGCGATGGTCTGGAACGCCTGCGCCACTTCGATAGGCGTCAGGTTCAGGGCCCCGAGCAGCATCGCCGGTACCGGGTGCAGTTGATCTTTCGGTACGCCCAGCTTCAGCCAGGTATCTGTCACCGCTGGCAAGCCCAGCGCCATCCCGAGGTTGACCGTCGGCACGTTCATCGAACGCGTCAGGGCGTCCACAAGCATCACCTGACCGCTGTACTGTTTGTCGTCATTCTGCGGCGACCACACCTGGCCATTTGGCTGGCGCAAAGCAATCGGCGCATCGGCGATCCAGGTGTTCAGACGATACTGGTTCGGCTGGCTCAGGGCGGTGAGATAGGTCGCCGGTTTCGCCAGCGAGCCAATTGAACGGCGCGCCTGCATCGCACGGTTATAGCCCGCAAACTGAGGCTCTGCCCCGCCGACCATTGCCCGCACTTCGCCGCTGTTACGATCGACTACCACCATCGCGGTTTCCAGATCGCTCAGCTTGCGCTGTTTTTTCAGCGCCGGGATACCTTCTACCGCCGCCTTCTCTGCAGCATCCTGCGCCACAGAGTCGAAGGTGGTGAAGATCTTCACGCCGGAGAGATCTTTAACCTTATCGCCCAGCTTGGTCTGCAGCTCCTGACGCACCATCTGCATAAAGGCAGGCTGCGGGGAGATCACGCCGCCGCGCGGCTGGACGCCTAACGGACGCGCGCTGAGCATGTCGTACAGCTCCTGGTCGATCACCTGCTGCTGCTGCAGCAGACGCAGAACCAGGTTACGCCGCTCCAGCGCCAGCTTAGGGTTACGCCACGGGTTGTAGATCGACGCCCCCTTCACCATGCCCACCAGCAGCGCCTGCTGGTCGAGGCTCAGCTCTTCCACCGGACGGCCAAAGTAGTACAGGCTCGCCAGCGGGAAGCCGCGAATTTCATTGTCGCCACTCTGACCGAGGTACACCTCGTTCATGTACAGCTCAAGAATGCGATCTTTGCTGTAACGGGCGTCCATCAGCACCGCCATGTACGCTTCGTTGGCTTTACGCCAGTAGGAGCGCTCGCTGGAGAGGAACAGGTTCTTCACCAGCTGCTGGGTCAGGGTACTCGCCCCCTGCACCGTCCGCCCGGCGGTGACGTTTGCCAGCACTGCGCGGCCAATGGAGTACAGGCTCACGCCGTCGTGCTCGTAGAAGTGGCGGTCTTCGGTGGCCAGCAGGGTATCCACCAGCAGATCCGGGAAGCCATTACGTGCAACAAACAGGCGCTGCTCGCCGTTTGGCGAAGAGAGCATGGTGATCAGACGCGGATCGAGACGGAAGAAACCGAACTGACGGTTGTTATCCAGGTTCTCAATAGTATCGATATGATCGCCATCGAAGGTCAGACGCGCGCGCACCTGCCCCTCTTTGCTGTCCGGGAAGTCAAACGGACGGCGGATCATCTCAATGCTTTTCGCCTGCACCGTAAACTCGCCGGGACGGGTCATCTTCGTCACCTGGCGATACTGGGTCGCCTCAAGCAACTTGACCATCTCGTTCTTGCTGATGGTCATTTCCGGCTCGAGGTTAACCATCCGACCATACACAGCGGCCGGCAGCTGCCAGACTTTTCCATCAATACGGCTGCGGATCTTCTGGTCCAGATAGACGCCATAGATCGCCATCAACACCACAAAAACAATAAACAGCTTCAGCAGTAGCCACAGCCAGCTACGCTTGCCGCGCGGCTTGCTGCCCTTGCCTTTTCCTTTCGTTTTACGCGGCACGGGCTCTTCATCCTGATACTCATTTTCAACATCATCGTCGTAATCCTCATCTCTGAGGGGACGACGGCCTGCTTTCTCTTTCGCCGGACGTGAGGGTTTTCCTTTACGTCCAATCGGTTCGCGGTCATTCCCCGCCATGCTTTCTCTCCGCAACTATCAGGCGCAAGGGCCCGATTCTCAGCTCTTCCTCCTGGTGGAGGAAGAAGAAATCTCTCAAATTGACCCGTTATCCGGCCTACGAATACTTTTTAGTGCGTCGGGTGGGTGCTGTATTCGCCGGATCGTCCGGCCAGACGTGTTTGGGATAGCGCCCTTTCATCTCTTTTTGCACTTCGCGGTAGCTCCCTGCCCAGAAGGCAGCCAGATCGCGCGTGATCTGCAGCGGGCGCTGCGCCGGGGAGAGCAGCTCCAGCACCAGCGGAATGCGCCCTTCGGCGATCGCAGGCGTAGTTGCCTCCCCAAACATCTCCTGCATCCGTACCGCCAGCGCCGGAGGATTATCCTCATGATAGCGAATGGCGATTCGGCTTCCGGTCGGCACAGTGTAATGCTCCGGCAGCAAACTCACCAGCCGTTGACGCAATGACCAGTCTGCTAAATTCTGTAACGCGGACTTAACATCCAGCGCTTTCAGGGCGCGCAGTGAATGTACACCCTGCATTTGCGGCAGCAACCACTGCTCCAGCGTTGCCAGCAGCGAGGCGTCATCGACTGCGGGCCAGTCATACTCCGGGAGCCACTGCGCAGCACAGTGCAGGCGGAGACGATACTGCTCCGCGTCCGGCGTCCAGTTCAGCACGCTGAGGCCTTTATCGCGGATGCCGTTGAGCATCGCCTGGTGCAGCTCCTCTTCTGAGGGTTTTGCCAGCGCCCGGACGCCGATCGTCAGGCGGCCAATCTGGCTGCGGCGCAGCGCTTTCAGCGTTCCCTGGGCATCATCCCACTCTACCGTGTCAGACTGGGTCACCAGCGCCGGACAGTCCGCGATCAGGGCGTCTATATCCAGCGCAACGGCCTGCAAAATGCGGGCATCCGGCGACTGGCTCCCCTG
Organism: Silvania hatchlandensis; assembly: GCF_025564065.1. Lineage (GTDB taxonomy): Bacteria > Pseudomonadota > Gammaproteobacteria > Enterobacterales > Enterobacteriaceae > Enterobacter > Enterobacter hatchlandensis. The sequence goes on from NZ_JAMGZK010000047.1 coordinate 57,443, forward strand.
CAACAGCAGCGGGGCAATCAGCCACTCATGGCGGGTCATGGCGTCATCGCTTTGCAGCATCGCCCCCATGCCGTTCGCCAGTTGATAGCGGCCATCAAGCCCGCGTCGGCGGGCAATCCTGTCGGGAAAAGCCTGCGCCAGTAGCGCGGGCACACGGTCGCTGTCCGGCACACCGCCGCGACTGCTCAGGCGCTGGCTCAGTTGCCGGGCACGCTGCTGCCACTCAGGCTGATTGCGGGAAAAGGCCTGCAGCAGATCGCTACTGCCACCGCGTGGCGGCTGCTCGAGGATCGCCGCCAGCTTTGCTGCCGTGGCAATATCACTATCGCCCGACGCATGGGCCAGCATCGCCGCCAGCCGCGGGTCGTTGCCCAGCGTGGCCATCTTCTGCCCGTGAGAGGTTAACCGCTCCCCCGCCAGTGCCCCGAGCTGGGTTAATAACCGACGGGCCGCAGCGAGATTAACCGCAGGCGGCAGATCCAGCCAGCTGAGCTGGGCCGGATCCTGACAGCCCCACTGCAGCAGCTCCATCATCAGGCCGCTGAGATCGCTTTGCAAAATGTCCGGGGTGGCCTGCGCCGCCGCGCGTTCGGCCTGTTCAAACGGCGTGAGATGCAGGCAGATGCCGGGTTCCAGTCGCCCGGCACGCCCGGCGCGCTGGGTCATCGACGCCTGGCTGACGCGCTGGGTCATTAGCCGGGTCAGCCCGGTGCGCGGATCGAAACTCGCCACCCGTTCCTGAGCCGAGTCCACTACCAGCCGAATACCTTCGATAGTCAGACTGGTTTCGGCAATATTGGTCGCCAGCACCACTTTGCGCTGCCCGGCCGGCGCGGGCAGGATCGCTTTGCGCTGCTCGGTAAGCGACAGCGCGCCATATAAAGGGCAGAGCACAACATCGGCGGCCACGCGCCGGGAAAGCTGCTCCTGCACGCGCTGGATCTCAATCACGCCGGGTAAAAACAGCAGCAGCGAGCCGGGCGCCTGGCGTAACAGCTCGGCGGTAGCCACCGCCACCGCCTCATCGAATCGTAATTGGGTGGAAAGCGACTGATAGCGCCGCTCAACCGGATACGAGCGCCCTTCGGAGGAAATCACTGGCGCCTCGGGCAGCAACTGCTGCAGGCGCACATTGTCCAGCGTCGCGGACATGATCAGCAGTTTGAGATCGTCGCGCAGACCCTGCTGCACGTCCAGCAGCAGCGCCAGGGCCAAATCCGCCTGCAGGCTACGCTCGTGGAATTCATCGAGGATCACCAGTCCCACGCCGGTCAGCTCGGGATCGTGCTGGAGCATGCGGGTGAGTATCCCTTCGGTGACCACCTCCAGCCGGGTGTTGGCCCCGACGCAGGTTTCGGCCCGCATCCGGTAGCCCACCGTTTCACCTGGCTTTTCGCCGAGCAATTCCGCAAGCCGTTGCGCCACGTTGCGCGCCGCAAGCCTGCGCGGCTCCAGCAGAATGATTTTGCCGTTAATCGTTCCCTGGGCCAGGATCTGCAGCGGCAGCCACGTCGATTTTCCCGCACCGGTGGGGGCATTGAGCAAAACCTGAGGAGCGTGTTGTAACGCGAGGAGAAGTTCAGGAAGGACAGCGGCAACCGGCAACAGGGACACAAATGGCTCCAGAGGATTATCTTTAGACGGCGTACAGTGTAGCATCGCCTCAAGCCATAACCGAGAATCCCCTTTGTTATTCCCGCGCCGGGCAATGGGCCTTGCCACTCATGTTAAAATGGGTGTTATCAGGAAGAGAACAGGGAAAACCACGCGTTTTCATCGATAATGACACAGACTATTAATATCGCGACCAGGAAACCCATTCTCACCCATTCGAGCGACAAATACCGCTTCACCGACGATTTATCGTCAACATCCAGTCTGACCGGCTGCAGAGGCTGTGAAGTTTCACTCTCCTCAACACCCTTACCCGCATTAAGGCATTCAACATTTGCCACCAACACAAAACCTACTTTCCGCAACGTTTGAATCAGCATCGGATCGCCATTCAGTTGCCGAAACGCTTTTCTGATTTCGCTAATAGCCACACTGAGACTGGTCGATGACCCCGCACATCCCTGCGCTTCCCAAACCTCAGCGATAAGATAATTTCGCTCGAGAATCTGGTTGTTATTTTTAATTAATACCTGCAAAAGCCGTGAAGCCTGTTTTGATAAACGAACACTTCCCTCCTCCGTATCATTACTTTCAATGATGCCAGATTCAAAATCATAAACCATAGAAATGTTTATTGCGTATTTCATAAGCCCCTTCTGAATACTTAAATTCAAATCTCAGTCCAGCACGCTATGAGGTGAGATATAAAACCCTATGCATTGAACATTATTAAACAGTTAAAATGAAGCCTTAATAACTTACTGTTGGATTAAGATTTAATAATCAACATGAATTTTAGATTAAAACTCTGTTTATTATGTTTAATCAGGATAATATTTCAACCCATGCGGATTTTCAGTGTAAAATAGCCGGGTAACGAGACAGGGATGTCTGTCAGACACAATAGTTCTGACGAAAAGAATGCCAAGGAGCGGAGCGAAACAAACTCTCCCTTCGTACGCACTCTCACCGTTCCGCTACCGCTAACTTCGGCCCTCCTTCTCGCTATGACACTGCCGGCAACGGTGATGTATATCAAACAATGGTTTTTCTTGATGACGTTCAACAGGGAAAGCTTATACCTCACTGAATTAAAGCAATTCAATACCGACCGAAAGGGTCTGAAGCTGATTGCCGCTACTCAATGTGCATTTAATAAATAATGGAGTATTTAATGTTCAAGAAAATCATGACCGTATCTGTACTCGCTACCGCAGTAGCTTCTACTCATGTAATGGCAGCCGATACGAATGCAGGTGGAGTGATCAACTTTACCGGTGCTGTCACGGACACCACCTGTACCATTAACGGCGGAAAAAGTGCGGATTTGACCGTGGCGTTATCACCCATTTCTGTTACGGATGCAGGCACTACTGTCGGTCTGATCACCAAAAATAAAAAAACTGTCGCACTGACATTCTCCGGTTGCAGCCTGGCTTCAGCGCCTGAGGATTCTAAACTGAAGGTGTATTTCTCTTCTGCTGACAACATCTCCACTGACGGCAAATACCTGGTGAACAATTCAGTCAACGAAAACGACGCCAGCGTAGCGCGAAACGTTGGTTTCGCTCTGGCTCAACCGGGTACTAACACCCCAATCGCGCTGGATCAGGCCTATTCCACCACCCTCTTAGGTAACAAAGCAGCGCCGGATTCCGAAACGCTGCAACTGGACGTTTACTACTACAAAACGAACACCTCAGCAGCCACTGTCGGGACGCTTAGCTCTAACGTGACTTACACCGTTTCTTACCTGTAATTTTCTCTGCCAGGCTCTGTGAATGCAGAGCCTGTAGTAAAAGGTTCAATCATGCAAAAAACATTGTTACTGGTAGCGCTGATCCTGGGAAGCCATTCTTCATGGGCAAATATTGTCATCAATGGTACCCGCGTGATTTATCCAGAAAATAATAAAGAAGTCGTTGTTCAGCTAATTAATAATGGCGATACCCCCGCGCTGGTACAGTCATGGATTGATGACGGTGATATTAATTCGACGCCGGAAACAGCACATGTTCCCTTTATGTTATCCCCACCAGTCGTAAAAGTTAACGGCAATAACGGCCAGCAATTACGGATTAAAAAAATCGAGGCGAAACTGCCAAAAGATCGTGAATCCGTTTTCTTTCTCAATGTGCTGGATATTCCACCTGCGCCAGACCATTTGAAGGGTGTTAATACTATTCAGTTAGCCATTAAATCGCGAGTGAAAGTCTTTTATCGTCCGGCTATTCTGGCGGGTAGGCAGAATGAAGCCATGTCCGGCCTTAAGCTCATTGTGGAAAATAATCACTTCCGCATAGTAAATAACAGTCCGTTCCATATCACGATTGCCAATATTGAAACGTCGGCAAAGCAAAAACTGCTGGCGGAATCCGTGATGGTGCCGCCGTTCACCCCTATCACCACAGCAGCCAAAACCAATTTAAAACGCAACCAGTCTTATCAGGTTATATATGTTGATGATTTAGGTGCATATAAAACCCGGGATGTAACAAGCCAGTAAAAAAGGGAATCATGGACGATGAAAACCAAATTGCTTGTCGCCTGTACGTTGCTGCTTTCACACAATTCCGCCGCTGTCACCTTTGATACCTCCCTTCTGGCAGGCGCATCCAGAGACGCCGATCTATCGCGTTTCTACGACAATAATGACATGCCAGCAGGCAAGCAAGAGGTGGACATTTATGTCAATAACGACTGGAAAGGACGTTTTAGCGTTATTTACGGGCAGGAGCAGGATGATATTCGCCTGTCATGGCAGGACGCACAATTACTGGGTATCAATACCCAAAAAGTGCCCGCGCCCGCTATTCCCCAAGGGCAGGTGCAACTCATTGATTTGATTCAGGGCGGCCGTATTGAAACGGATATCAGCACGTTTAGTCTCAATTTGACCGTGCCACAATCGGCGCTACAGCACAGGGAACCTGGCTATGTTGATGCTAAATTCTGGGATGAAGGCATCCCGGCATTGCTGCTCTCTTACAACACCACTTATTATAATTCACATACCAAGACGGCAGCGAAAGATGACAGCGACGATCTCTATACCGGGCTGGATTCCGGGATAAATCTGCTGGGTTGGCAATTGCGCGACAGCAGCACCTGGAAAAAAAAAGCGGGTAGCCGTGGCTCCTGGCAAAATAACACTCGCTTTCTACGCCGCCCCCTCGCCCCGCTGAAGTCTAACCTTATGGCGGGGGATTTCTATACCCCCGGCGATCTGTTCGATTCTGTCCGCACGCGAGGCGTCTCCCTGGCGTCGGATTCCCAAATGCGCCCGAATTCACAGCAGGGTTTCGCACCTGTGGTACATGGCATCGCGCTGACTAATGCACTGGTGAAAGTCATTCAAAACGGCAACGTTATTTATCAGGAGAACGTGCCACCGGGTTCGTTTGTTCTGGATAAAATACAGCCGACCGGCTCCGCAGGGGATCTGGAGATAGTGGTTCAGGAAGCGGATGGGTCGAAGCAATCCTTCCTGGTCCCCTTCTCAGCCGTACCCGGCATGCTTAAGGCGGGCGTGAGTGATTTTCACGTCGTTGCGGGTGAGATCAGGCAGGACTCGGTTGAAAATCGTCCCGGTTTTATTCAGGGCACCCTGCGGCACGGTATTAACAACCTGATCACGGGTTATACGGGCATGATCATCAGTAACGATTATCAGGCTGGGCTGCTGGGATCAGGCTGGAACCTCCCTTTCGGCGCGATTTCCGTTGACGTGACCCATGCGGACACAAAACTACAGGATCGCAGCTATAGCGGACAAAGTTATCGTATTGCTTACAGCAAATTCGTGGATACCACGGCAACCAACGTCACCCTGGCTGCCTACCGTTATTCGACAAAAGGCTATTACAGCTTCACGAGCGCACTTTACGCCCAGGATGGCTACAAGAATCTGCGTCGTCAGTACGACGAATATGAAGATCGCCACGGTGAAACGACGGACATGTCTCTGGAACAATGGGATGCCAGCAATGATGTAAAGCCAAAAAACACCTTTACCGTCAACATGAATCAACGTTTGAAAGAAGGATGGGGCAGCATTTATCTGACCGGCACCCAGCGCGACTACTGGAACAGCAAAAGCCGAGCACGGGAATACCAGATGGGCTATTCCAACTCGCTTGGCGGTGCAAACTACACCCTCTCCGCCAGCCGCGTGAGAAACAGCGATAACAAAGAAGAGACTCGCCTGTATGCCTCTATCAGCGCCCCCTTCTCCCTGTTTGATAATAACGCATGGATCAGCAGTAGCATTGCGGGCACTGACTCAGGTTACGAGCAAAGTAACATCAGTCTGAGCGGTAACGCCATGGAATCAAACCGTCTGAGTTATTCCGTCGCTGGCAACAATACTAACGGCGGCAAAAATATGGCCAGCGTCAATACCACCTGGCGCTCTGACGTCTCTACTTTGGGAGCCTCCTGGAGCGAATCAGGCGATTATCGACAAGCAGGTATCAGCAGTCGTGGCAGCATTGTCGCATTCCCATGGCACGTGCTGGCCGCCAACGAAATCGGCTCCACCATGACCGTGATTGAAGCCCCTGGCGCCGAAGGGCTTATGGTGAACGGTGATGAGAGCATCAGGACCAACAAAGATGGGCTGGCATTGGTGCCTTATGCCACGCCGTATCGTAAAAACTCAGTCACGTTAGCTGAAACCACCGCCAGCTCCGGTGCGGAAATTATCGGCAACATGGCGAACAGCGCCCCTTATGATGGTGCCGTGAATTACCTCCGCTTTGAAACTGACAGACGTCAGTCCTGGCAGGTTCATGCCGTTCAAGCGAATGGCACTCCCTTGCCGTTCGGTACTGAGGTCTTTAACGAACATAACGAAGCGGTAGGCTATGTCGGTCAGGCAAGCGTGATTTATATTCGCGCGCAAGCAATGCCGACATTACTTCAGGTCCACATACGTGGTGGCACCTGCACCATCGCTACCCCCGTCAGCGGTGTGAACACCGCGCCGTCTTTGTGCAAATAATTAAATGGAATCATGATGATAAGATGGATTTTTCTTTTTATTCTTGCCTGTTTCAGCAGCGCGAGCTATGCCACGTGCTCCTCTGGTGCGGTGGAATACGCTCCGCCGCTATATGTGGACCTGTCAGATAAGATAAACGCCACTAACACCACCTGGTACGCAACATTCACGACCCAGTATACGGGTAGCTTCAACTGCTCGACCGATAACAGTAAATTTGGTTATACCCAAGTCCTCTCGACGGACAATAACTACGCCACAATTCTGGGGTTCAATGACAATAAGCATAAAGTGCGTGCTGAAATCATTGATGCGCCCGCGGAAAAGAGTATTTGGGATAGAGGGAGCCACAATGCTTCTGAACTGAATACGCCGTTTACGGTTCGCTTCACGTTGGTCGATGGTAATAGTCAGGCCATTACGGGGGATACAGCCCAGCTTGGGGATGTCTTGCTTGTGACCGATTTGAGCGGAATGTCGTTGTGGGAAGTCATTACCTGGCCGGTGAATCAGATGGTCAAAATCGTGCAGTGGCTTTTTAACGGCTTTAAGTGGCCCTATGATTCACTCGATATGTTTGGCCAGCCGATGACCATTAAATACGCACCAAAACCGACCACATGCTCATTTAACAACGCCGGATTGACGGTAAAGCTACCGTCTATGGGGGTTCAGCAAGTGACCCATGCGAAGGGCCAGCCGGGACTTACGCCATTTACGCTTAACTTTACCTGCCAGGATATTACCGCGCTAAGGACCACTGACAGAATGATTGAAGTATTCATGTCGAGCAATAACCTCCTCTCTACTGATGAAACGGTTCTGGTGGATAACAGCAACTCGGGGGCGAAGGGCATCGGTCTGCGTCTTATCAAACGTGACGATCCTCAGTCCCCGGTGGTGATGTCTACCTCGACCACGGAAAGGGGATCGGCGACGGCGCTGTACCATCTGCCGGCAGGTGCGCTGGCATCAGGGAGTTTCGCCATTCCCATGGCCGTTTATTACTATGCGTGGCGGCCCTATGATGCTTCACAAGGCACTCTAAATACCTCAGCAATGTTGAATATCATTTATCCCTGAGAAGCCTCAGCAGGCAGGGCAGTAATTCGGTCTAAGAGTTAACATTGGACGACGTACAGGGTAGCATCGCCACAAATCATTACCGGGTACCCCGTATGTCTGAGTCGAAACGGCTGTTCTTCGCCATTGAAATGCCTGCCCCGCTTCAGCGGCAGATCGTGCGCTGGCGTGCCGACCATTTTGCGCCCGAAGCGGGCCGCCCGATCGTCGGCGCCAATCTGCACCTGACGCTGGCATTTTTAGGCGATGTCAGCGACGAGAAACGCCAGGCGCTGGCGACGCAGGCCGGGCGTATTCGTCAGCCGGGATTTATCCTGACGCTGGATGACGCCGGGCAGTGGCTGCGCTCGCGCGTGGTCTGGCTGGGCACCCGCCAGCCGCCGCGCGGATTACTGCAGTTGGCCAACATGCTACGATCGCAGGCTGCGCGCAGCGGCTGCTATCAAAGCCCGCAGCCGTTTCATCCCCATATCACGCTACTGCGTGACGCCAGCCACGCGGTGGCCTTGCCGCCGCCGGGGTTTCACTGGTCGTTTGCGGTCAACGAATTTGCGCTGTACGAATCGGTTTTTGAGCGTGGGCGCACCCGCTATACCCCACTCCAGCGCTGGACGCTGGGCGAATAAACAAGGACTCCCGATGCAGTTTCTTCCCCCCTTACAGCCCGCGACGCTTATCCAGCGCTATAAACGCTTTCTGGCCGACGTCGTGACGCCCGACGGCGTCACCCTGACCCTGCACTGCCCGAATACCGGCGCAATGACCGGCTGTGCCACACCGGGTGATACCGTCTGGTATTCCACCTCCCTGAATAAGACGCGCAAATACCCCCACACCTGGGAAATAACCCAGACCGTCGGCGGAGAATATATTTGTGTGAATACACTGCGGGCCAATCAGCTGGTCAAAGAAGCGATTAGTCTGGATTTAATTCCGGAGCTGCGCGGCTACAACACCTTAAAAAGCGAAGTAAAATACGGTGCGGAAGGTAGCAGAATCGACTTTATGTTGCAGGCAGAACAGCGACCCGAGTGCTATATTGAAGTGAAATCAGTGACGTTAGCTGACAGGGATAACGGCTATTTTCCGGATGCGGTCACGCTGCGAGGGCAAAAGCATCTCCGGGAGTTGATCAGTGTAGCGGCGACGGGCAAGCGCGCTGTGCTATTGTTTGCCGTGTTACATACAGCAATTGGACGATTTTCACCTGCCCGCCATATTGACCCTAAGTACGCGCAACTGTTGCATGAGGCACAAAAGCAGGGGGTAGAGGTTTTGGTGTATAAAGCGGAACTTTCTGCCGATAATATGACTCTGAAGGTCGCTCTCCCCGCTACGTTATAAATGGGGTAGGCGATTGACTATTAAGTATTCTGGTCGTATGCGCAAATACGCTTTTCCTCACAGGCTTGTCAAGTGTTACGTATAGATAATTGCCATCCGGAAAAGCATCTGCTATTTATAGCGGCCTGATTTTTCCCCCAACACGGGGATCGATAGTGCGTGTTAAGGAGAAGCAACATGCAAGAAGGGCAAAACCGTAAAGCATCGTCCCTGAGTATTCTCGCCATCGCTGGGGTGGAGCCGTATCAAGAGAAGCCGGGCGAAGAGTATATGAACGACGCCCAGCTGACGCACTTTAAGCGAATTCTTGAAGCATGGCGTAATCAACTTAGGGATGAAGTCGATCGCACCGTTACACACATGCAGGACGAAGCTGCTAACTTCCCGGATCCGGTAGACCGTGCCGCTCAGGAAGAAGAATTCAGCCTCGAACTGCGTAACCGTGACCGCGAACGCAAGCTGATTAAGAAGATCGAGAAAACGCTGAAAAAGGTCGAAGACGAAGATTTCGGCTTCTGCGAGTCCTGCGGTGTCGAAATCGGCATTCGTCGTCTGGAGGCCCGTCCGACAGCCGATCTGTGCATTGACTGCAAAACGCTGGCAGAAATCCGCGAAAAACAGATGGCCGGTTAATCCCTGCCCTGCCAAAACGCTACTACAGGCGGGAGTCTCTCCCGCCTGATTACTTTCTGCTCTGCGTAATGATGCCAACTGACTATATTGGGCGCTTCGCGCCATCCCCTTCTGGCGAACTGCATTTTGGCTCGCTTATCGCCGCCCTCGGCAGCTATCTGCAGGCCCGAGCCCATCAGGGTATCTGGCGCGTGCGGATCGAAGATATTGACCCCCCTCGTGAAGTTCCCGGTGCGGCAGAGACTATCCTGCGTCAGTTGGAACATTACGGCCTTCAGTGGGACGGTGACGTGCTCTGGCAGTCGCAGCGCCATGACGCCTACCGTGAACGTCTGGCCTGGCTGCACGCCCAGGGACTCTCATATTACTGCACCTGCACCCGGTCACGCATTCAGAGCGTCGGCGGCGTCTACGACGGCCACTGCCGCACACTGCGCCACGGCCCGGAAAACGCGGCGGTGAGAGTGATGCAGCGCCATCCGGTGACCCACTTTGACGATCGTCTGCTGGGCGAGATCCACGCCGATGCGCGTCTGGCACGCGAAGATTTTATTATTCACCGCCGCGACGGGCTGTTTGCGTATAACCTGGCGGTGGTGGTGGACGATCATTTCCAGGGCATCAGCGAAATTGTGCGCGGTGCCGATCTGATTGAACCCACGGTGCGGCAAATTTCGTTGTACCAGCTGTTTGGCTGGCCGGTGCCGGACTATATTCATCTGCCGCTGGCGGTAAATGAAAAAGGGATGAAACTCTCGAAACAGAATCATGCCCCGGCATTGCCGACCGGCGATCCTCGCCCGGTGCTTATCAATGCTTTACAATTTCTAAACCAGGATGTAACAAATGAGTGGCAGGATCTGCGAACCGAGGAAATACTGGAAAAAGCGGTCGCCCAGTGGGCGCTAAATAACGTACCGAAAATCCAGCATTCTCAAATGCGTCTCGCTGAGCTATGATTAGCCGCTATTTTTTGTCCTGAATTCTGAAACACACACTACCGAGGTGTACTATTTTTACCCGAGTCGCTAATTTTTGCCGTAAGGTGCTGAGCCGCGATGAGAGCATGGCGGATGACGTCATTGTTCAAAACCCGATGTCGGTTATTCCGCGCGAGCAGCATGCTATTTCCCGCAAAGATATCAGTGAAAACGCCCTGAAGGTGCTCTATCGCCTGAATAAAGCCGGCTATGAGGCCTATCTCGTGGGTGGCGGGGTGCGTGATTTACTGCTGGGCCAAAAACCGAAAGATTTTGACGTGACCACCAGCGCCACGCCTGAGCAGGTGCGTAAATTATTCCGCAACTGCCGCCTGGTCGGTCGTCGCTTCCGTCTTGCTCACGTCATGTTTGGCCCCGAAATCATCGAAGTCGCAACCTTCCGTGGTCATCACGAAGGCAACCCGCCTGACCGTACCACCTCTCAGCAGGGTCAGAACGGCATGCTGCTGCGCGACAACATCTTTGGCTCTATCGAAGAAGATGCCCAGCGCCGCGATTTCACTATCAACAGCCTGTATTACAGCGTGGCTGACTTTACCGTTCGCGATTTCGTCGGTGGCGTGCCGGATCTGAAAGCGGGTTTAATCCGCCTGATCGGTACCCCGGAAACCCGCTACCGTGAAGATCCAGTGCGCATGCTGCGCGCCGTGCGCTTTGCCGCTAAGCTGGATATGCGTATCAGCGCAGAAACCGCCGAGCCGATCCCGCGCCTGGCGACGCTGATCAACGATGTGCCGCCGGCACGTCTGTTTGAAGAAGCGCTGAAGCTGCTGCAGGCGGGCTACGGTTTTGAAACCTACAAGCTCCTGCGCGAATATGGCCTGTTCCAGCCCTTGTTCCCGAGCATCACGCGTAACTTCACCGAACAGGGTGACAGCGCGATGGAGCGCATCATTGACCAGGTGCTGAAGAACACCGACAACCGCATTCATAACGATATGCGCGTTAACCCGGCGTTCCTCTTTGCCGCGATGTTCTGGTATCCGCTGCTGGAAATGGCGCAGAAAATTGCCCAGGAAAGCGGTCTGGCCTATCACGATGCCTTTGCGCTGGCGACCAACGACGTGCTGGATGAAGCCTGCCGCTCGCTGGCGATCCCGAAACGCATTACCACGCTGGTACGTGATATCTGGCAGCTTCAGCTGCGGATGTCCCGTCGTCAGGGCAAGCGTGCCTGGAAGTTAATGGAGCATCCAAAATTCCGTGCGGCTTACGATCTGATGGCCCTGCGCGCAGAAGCGGAAAGCGACCAGGAACTGCAGCGTCTGGTGCAGTGGTGGGGTGAGTTCCAGGTTTCTGCCCCGCCGGCGCAAAAAGACATGCTGACCGATCTGGATGAAGAGCCGACCCCGCGTCGCCGTCATCGTCGTCCACGCAAACGTGCTCCACGTCGTGAAGGCGCCGCATGACGTTAGCGTTTATCGCCATCGGCAGCAATCTGGCCTCTCCGCTGGAGCAGGTCAACGCTGCCGTACAGGCGATGGGCGACATCCCGCAGACCCGCGTTGTCGCTCTCTCCGCGTTCTATCGCACCCCCCCGCTCGGTCCGCAGGATCAGCCCGACTACCTCAACGCCGCCATTGCACTGGACACTATCCTCAGCGCCGACGCGCTGCTGGACCATACCCAGCGCATTGAGCTGCAGCAGGGCCGCGTTCGCAAGGCTGAACGCTGGGGACCGCGCACCCTGGATTTAGACATCATGCTGTTCGGTGATGAGGTGATCCACAGCGAGCGCCTGACGGTGCCGCATTACGACATGAAACGTCGCGGCTTTATGCTCTGGCCGCTGTTTGAAATCGCCCCCCAGCTCACCTTCCCCGATGGCGAAACGCTCAGTGCCGTTTTGCAGCAGCTTAACGCCGAAAAACCTGCCCGCTGGTAGTCTTTCCCCTCCACAATAAACCGCAAAACATTTGTGGTTTGCTGGTGACCTAAAATCATTGTTCCCCCGAATCTTACTGTTAAAATGCGCAAAGATTCGCTTTGGGCTATCAGGAAACAGTATGAAACCAACCTCCATCTCCACCTTGCAGAAATGCAAACAGGACAAGCAGCGCTTCGCTACCATTACCGCCTATGACTACAGCTTCGCCAAACTGTTTGCCGAAGAAGGGATTAACGTCATGCTGGTCGGCGACTCGTTAGGGATGACGGTCCAGGGACATGACTCCACTCTGCCAGTGACGGTAGAAGATATTGCTTATCACACCCGCGCGGTGCGTCGCGGTGCACCGGCCTGCCTGCTGCTCGCCGATCTGCCCTTTATGACCTACGCCACGCCGGAACAGGCCTTTGAAAACGCCGCTATCGTGATGCGCGCCGGAGCCAATATGGTCAAAGTGGAAGGCGGCGCCTGGCTTACCGATACGGTAAAAATGCTTACTGACCGCGCGGTTCCGGTCTGCGGCCATCTGGGATTAACCCCGCAGTCGGTCAATATCTTTGGCGGGTACAAAGTCCAGGGTCGCGGCGATGCGGGGCAAACCCTGTTTGAAGACGCGCTGGCCATCGAAGCCGCAGGCGCGCAGTTGCTGGTGCTGGAGTGCGTGCCGGTGGTGCTGGCGAAGCGCATCACCGAGGCGCTCTCCATTCCGGTGATCGGCATTGGCGCGGGCAACGTCACTGACGGCCAGATCCTGGTAATGCACGATGCGTTTGGCATTACCGGCGGTCATATTCCTAAATTTGCCAGGAATTTCCTCAGCGACGCAGGCGACATGCGCGGCGCGGTCAGGCAGTATATTGCCGATGTTGAGTCCGGCGTTTATCCGGGTGAAGAACACAGTTTCCAGTAAGGAGTCTTGTTGTGCTAATCATTGAAACTCTGCCGCTGCTGCGCCAGCATATCCGCCGTCTGCGCCAGGAAGGAAAACGTATCGCGCTGGTGCCGACCATGGGCAACCTGCACGACGGCCACATGAAGCTGGTCGAAGAGGCCAAAGCCCGTGCCGATGTGGTGGTGGTCAGCATTTTCGTTAACCCGATGCAGTTTGATCGTGCCGACGATCTGGCGCGCTACCCGCGCACCCTACAGGAAGATTGCGAGAAGCTGAAAAAGCATCACGTCGATTTTGTCTTCTCCCCGGCCCCGGCCGACATTTACCCGAAAGGCACTGAAGAGGCTACCTACGTTGACGTGCCGGGCATCTCCACCATGCTCGAAGGCGCCAGCCGTCCGGGTCATTTCCGCGGCGTTTCGACCATCGTCAGCAAGCTGTTTAACCTGGTTCAGCCTGATATCGCCTGCTTCGGCGAGAAAGATTTCCAGCAGCTGGCGTTAATTCGCAAAATGGTCGCCGACATGGGCTACGACATCGAGGTCGTGGGCGTGCCGATCGTGCGCGCCAAAGACGGCCTGGCGCTGAGCTCCCGCAATGGCTATCTCACCGCTGACCAGCGCAAAATTGCGCCGGGTTTAAGCAAAGTGATGAATAGTATGGCAGAACAGCTGGTGGCAAAGGCGTTAACGGCGGAAGAGATTATCGCCCTTGCTGAACAGGCGCTTAACGATAAAGGCCTGCGTGCGGATGACGTGCAAATCCGTGATGCCGACACGCTGCTTGAGTACACCGACGCCAGCAAACGTGCCGTAATCCTGGTGGCCGCATGGCTCGGTCAGGCGCGTCTCATCGATAACAAAGTGATTGACCTGGCGTAGTCCCCTTCCCTGGCCTCTCCTGCGGGAGGGGCTAATGCATGATGATTAAAGGTAAACGTAATGATTCGCAAAATGCTGCAAGGTAAGCTTCACCGTGTGAAAGTCACTCAGGCCGATCTGCACTATGAAGGTTCATGCGCGATCGATCAGGATTTTCTCGACGCGGCGGGTATTCTGGAAAACGAAGCCATTGATATCTGGAACGTGAATAATGGTAAGCGCTTCTCAACCTACGCCATCGCGGGTGAGCGCGGGTCAAAAATCATCTCCGTTAACGGCGCGGCGGCACACTGTGCCAGCGTGGGGGATATCGTGATTATCGCCAGCTTCGTAATGATGTCAGATGAAGAAGCACGCCGCTGGCAGCCAAAAGTGGCCTACTTTGAAGGTGACAATGAGATGAAACGTCTCGCAAAGGCGATCCCGGTCCAGGTTGCCTGATCCTTATCCTTGCGGCTGATTGCTGATCAGCCGCGACATCGCCTCTAAAGAGTCCGTTCTGAGAACGTACAGACGCTTCAGCAAGAACGGATTATCCCCCGGTTTCACCTTCCCTTTCACCGTCGTCACCGCCAGATGAAACCCAGCGTCGTTTGCCGCCTTCACCGCGTCATCGTCATATCCGCCAAAAGGATAGGAGAGATAGAGTACATGCGGGTTGAACTGGGACAATGCCCGGCGCGAATGTTTAAAGTCCATCACAATATTCGCGTAGCTGCGGCTCAGCAAAATGGGGTGTCTGGCATTGTCGACCCGATGTAGAAAATGGGTGTGCGACTGAACATCAAACACGTCCTGAATCCCTTTCAGCTCGGAAATGCTCATAAACTGCAGAGACCTCGGATTCCAGGCAAGCGGATGCGCTTTAATACGCGACGAGATAATAAATGCGGTGGCCTTAAAGCCATAGGCTTTTAGGATCGGGTACGCATAGCGGCTGACCGACTTCAGGCCGTCGTCAAAGGTGATCACCACCGCCCGCGCGGGCAGGTTCATCTTGTTACGCACGTAGCCTTCCAGCTGATACATCGTCAGGGTGGTGTAACCCTGATCGCGCAGCCAGGCCATCTGGTTGCTGAAGGCGCGCACGCTGGTGGTCGTGGAGGTATGACGGAAGCGGGTGTTCTCTTCATCACGCAGAATGTGGTGGTAGGTCAGCACCGGCAGGCCGTTGTCCTCCTGCGCATCGAGGCTGCTTACCCAGGCCAGCCGGTTGCCAATGCGGATCTGATACCAGGTCTGATTGAGCCTATCCTTGAGCTTGCTGAGGATCGGATAACGCAGGTTGTCAGCCAGAGTGCCAAAGGGGGCGCTGCCGCCATTCGGCGCAGTGTAGACCGGGGTGTCCTTCCAGGTGATCAAGTTCTGGTTGCTGAGCGACTTGTTGAGATCGCCGAGGCTGTCCTCGACGCGCTGTTTCCCCTGCACCTCTTCCAGATGGCCTTTATCGATAAAGCCGGTGCCAAAGCCGAAGCGAAACTCATAGTAGTCTGCATCGGTGGGTACCACGGCAATGATTTGACCAGCGCGGACATTGCCGACCGTCACAACCCGGTTGCCGACCTGGGCCCAGATTGCGGCACTTTCGGTGGTTTGCATATAGCGGGCCGGGAGCCCTTGTTGGCTTAACAGGCTGGCAGACGCGCCGCCGGAGACCAGCAGCAAAAGCAGGAGACAAATACGCGAGAACATAAGGAGTTATTCAGTACGGTGAACTGTCGCCATTGTAACAAAAGCGACAGCAATACCAATGTTTAATATTTCTACAGTGGATGGTGCAGGACGAAAGGCGGGTTTTTCTGCTGCTGATGCCACAGGCTGCTGACATCCGGTGCACCCCGGGCAACAATGGTATTGCGAAAGCCAACGCTGTCGGTCAGGTCGCGCAGCGGATACAAGCTCTCCAGCAGCGGATAGCTGATCCCGGAGATCACTTCGCAATTGTCATGCTTGTGACTGAGCAGCGCCGCCGCGCGATAAGGTGCGGCCCCGGCGATGTCGGTCAGAAAGATCACCCCATTGCCGCTGTCGGCCTGATGCTGGGCATCGCACATCATCCGGCTAAGCATATTGCAGCTGAGTCCGCGCCAGTAGTTCACCACCTGGCACTGTACCAGCGGCCCAAACCGGACGGCGAGTTGATCCGCCATCTTTTGCGCATGTTCATCATGGCACGTAATTACCCAACCCAGCATCGTCACCTCTCCTCAGAAGGGAGTAGTGTAACCGGTTGCGGGGGGGACAAGGCTGACAGTAGTCAATAAACGGCCCGGCGGGCGGAACGCCGCCGGGCCGGTGGATCAGGTGCGTAATCCGCGTCCGCGCTGGATCAGATACCAGCACAGCAGATAGAAACCGACGATAAAGACGGACAGCACGCCCACGGTGGTGAACAGCGGCACATCGCTGATCCCGAGGAAGCCAAAGCGGAAGCCGCTGATCATATAGACGATAGGGTTAAGATGCGACAGCGCCTGCCAGAACGGCGGCAGCAGCGTCAGGGAGTAGAACACCCCGCCCAGGTAGGTCAGCGGTGTCAGGACGAAGGTCGGTATCAGGCTGATATCGTCAAAGGTTTTGGCGAACACCGCATTCAGCAGACCGGCCAGCGAGAACAGCACCGCCGTCAGCAGCAGCGTCAGGCCGACAAACAGCCACGAGTGTACCTGGAACGGCACAAAGAACAGCGAAATCGCCGTCACCAGCACCCCCACACAGAGGCCGCGCGCCACCCCACCGCCGACGTAGCCGGCGATAATCACGTGCGTCGGCACCGGGGCCACCAGCAGCTCTTCAATGTTGCGCTGGAACTTGGCGCTAAAGAATGACGAGGCGACGTTGGCGTAGGCGTTGGTGATCACCGCCATCATGATCAGGCCCGGCACGATAAACTGCATGTAGCTGAAGCCGTGCATCTCGCCGATCCGCGAGCCAATCAGGTTGCCGAAGATAATGAAGTAGAGCGTCATGGTGATCACCGGCGGCACCAGGGTCTGGATCCAGATGCGCATAAAGCGGTTGATCTCTTTGGCCCAGATACTTTTCAGCGCCACCCAGTAAAGCTGCGTCATGCGCGATCTCCTTGTTTTTCATGGACCAGCGAGACGAACAGCTCTTCCAGTCGGTTAGCTTTGTTACGCATACTCAGGACCTGAATCCCCTGCTGGCTCAGCTGGCTGAACACGCTGTTGATCCCCTGCTCGCGCAGCACTTCCACTTCCAGCGTCGAGGTATCCACCAGTCGATACTGATAGCCTTCCAGCTTCGGCAGGGCGCTTTTGGCCGCCAGATCGAGAATAAAGGTTTCCGATTTCAGCTTGGAGAGCAGGTTTTTCATCGAGGTGTTTTCCACCAGCCCACCGTGCTGAATGATGCCGATGTTGCGACACAGCATCTCCGCCTCTTCGAGATAGTGGGTGGTGAGAATGATGGTGGTGCCTTTGTCGTTTAAATCCTTCAAAAAGCCCCACATTGAGCGGCGCAGTTCGATATCCACCCCAGCCGTAGGCTCATCGAGGATCAGCAGTTTTGGCTCATGCATCAGCGCGCGGGCGATCATCAAACGGCGCTTCATACCGCCGGACAACATACGCGCACGTTCGTTGCGTTTTTCCCACAGATCGAGCTGTTTCAGGTACTTTTCGCTGCGCTCAATCGCCTCTTTACGCTCCACGCCGTAGTAACCCGCCTGGTTAACCACAATCTGCTGCACGGTCTCAAACGGATTGAAGTTAAACTCCTGCGGTACCAGTCCCAGCTGGCGTTTGGCGTTGACTACATCCTTTTCCAGATCGTAGCCAAACACGCTCACCCGACCGGAGGATTTATTCACCAGCGAGCTGATAATGCCGATGGTGGTGGATTTTCCTGCCCCGTTAGGCCCCAGAAGCGCATAAAAATCACCGGCTTCGACTTTAAGATCTATCCCGCGCAGGGCCTTAACGCCCCCCGGATAGGTTTTTGTAAGCTGCTCGAGCTCCAGTGCAATTGTCATGAAGTAGACTTACCCATTGTTCTGACACGCGATGTGTTGGTTTAAAAAAAAATCGAGTTGCCCTATATTAGCGCAACGCACTCACTCGGTTACAGGTCGTTACCCCTCCATGAATGACATAGATACACTCATCAGCAATAACGCACTATGGTCAAAGATGCTGCTGGAAGAAGATTCCGGATTTTTTGAGAAACTGGCTCTGGCGCAGAAACCACGCTTTCTATGGATTGGATGCTCCGACAGCCGCGTACCTGCTGAACGTCTGACGGGCCTCGAACCTGGCGAACTGTTTGTACACCGTAACGTTGCCAACCTGGTTATTCACACCGACCTGAACTGCCTGTCTGTGGTTCAGTATGCGGTGGATGTGCTGGAAGTCGAACACATCATTATCTGCGGCCACTACGGCTGCGGTGGTGTACAGGCGGCGGTTGAGAATCCGGAACTGGGTCTGATCGACAACTGGCTGCTGCACATCCGTGATATCTGGTTCAAACATAGCTCACTGCTGGGCGCGATGCCGCAGGAACGTCGTCTGGATACCCTGTGTGAACTGAACGTGATGGAGCAGGTGTACAACCTCGGCCACTCCACCATTATGCAGTCCGCCTGGAAGCGCGGACAGAAAGTGACCATTCACGGTCTGGCTTACGGCATTCACGACGGCCTGCTGCGCGACCTGGAAGTGACCGCCACCAACCGCGAAACGCTGGAGCAGCGTTACCGTCAGGGTGTGTCTAACCTGATGCAGAAACACGTCAACCACAAGTAAACAAAAGCCGGGATACCCCGGCGTTCTCTTTTACTCGTCCAGCAGCACGACTTTGCCGACGTACGGCAGATGGCGATAGCGCTGTGCATAGTCGATGCCATAGCCCACCACGAACTCGTCCGGTATCGAGAATCCGACAAACTCAACCGGCACGTTCACTTCGCGGCGGGTCGGTTTATCCAGCAGGGTACAAATCGCCAGCGATTTTGGTCCACGCAGGCTCAGGATTTCGCGCACTTTAGACAAGGTGTTACCGGAGTCGATGATGTCTTCGACGATTAACACGTCTTTGCCGCGAATATCTTCATCCAGATCTTTGAGAATTTTCACATCACGGGTGGTCGACATACCGCTGCCGTAGCTGGAGGCGGTCATAAAATCGACTTCATGGGACACCTGCACTTCACGGCACAGATCGGCCATAAACATGAAGGAACCGCGTAACAGACCCACCAGCACCATCTCGCTGCCGCTGTCTTTATAGTGTTCGGTAATTTGACGACCGAGTTCTTCGATACGCGCTTTGATCTCCGCTTCCGGGATCATCACTTCAACAGTATGTTTCATTTTACTAACCGTATGATTTTAGAACAAATATCTCAATGCCGAAAATTCAGCGTCCGACATCGCTGCATAAGCCGTGAAGTATACCAGCAAATAGATTCTCCTGGCGCATGAGTTCACAAAAGCCAGATTTGTGATTCCGATCACACTTGTTAAGACCTATACTTAATTGCTACTAAAAAATTAATGAAACTTAAAGAGTGTCTTTATGGCGGAAACAAAAAAACAACATTCACGACTCCTCGTGGTGTTAACAGCGCTGTTCGCAGCTTTTTGCGGACTGTATTTACTCATCGGCGGAGCCTGGCTTGTCGCCATTGGCGGCTCCTGGTATTACCCGGTTGCTGGCCTGGTGATGCTCGGCGTCACCGTTCTGTTATGGCGCAGTAAACAATCGGCCCTGTGGCTCTATGCCGTCCTGCTGCTGGCCACCATGATCTGGGGCGTGTGGGAAGTCGGCTTCGACTTCTGGGCGCTAACCCCGCGCAGCGATATCCTCGTCTTCTTCGGCATCTGGCTAATCCTGCCATTTGTCTGGCGTCGGCTGATGGTGCCTTCCAGCGGTGCTGTGACGGCGCTGGTGGTGGCGTTACTGATCACCGGCGGGATGCTGACCTGGGCGGGCTTTAACGATCCGCAGGAAGTGAAAGGCACGTTGAATGCCGACTCCACGCCTGCGGCGGCGATTTCTGAGGTGGCCGATGCCGACTGGCCTGCCTACGGTCGTAATCAGGAAGGTCAACGCTACTCCCCGCTGAAGCAGATTAATGCCGATAACGTGCACAATCTGAAAGAAGCCTGGGTGTTCCGCACCGGCGACCTGAAGCAGCCTAACGATCCGGGTGAACTGACCAACGAAGTGACCCCCATCAAAGTGGGCAACATGCTCTATCTCTGTACCGCCCACCAGCGTCTGTTCGCTCTGGATGCGGCGACCGGGAAAGAGAAATGGCACTACGATCCGCAGCTGAATACCAATACCTCGTTCCAGCACGTGACCTGCCGTGGCGTCTCTTACCACGAAGCGCGTGCCGATAACGCCAGCCCTGAGGTGATTGCCGATTGTCCACGCCGCATCATGCTGCCGGTGAACGACGGTCGACTGATTGCCCTTAATGCCGAAACCGGCAAGCTATGCGAAACCTTCGCCAACAAAGGCGTTCTGAATCTGCAGACCAACATGCCGGATACCACCCCGGGTCTGTATGAGCCGACCTCGCCGCCGATCATCACCGATAAAACCATCGTGATTGCCGGTTCGGTTACCGATAACTTCTCGACCCGCGAAACCTCCGGCGTGATCCGCGGTTTTGACGTGAATACCGGTAAACTGCTGTGGGCCTTCGATCCTGGCGCGAAAGATCCTAACGCCATTCCGTCGGACGAGCACACCTTCACCTTTAACTCGCCAAACTCCTGGGCACCAGCCGCCTATGATGCGAAGCTGGACCTGGTCTATCTGCCGATGGGCGTGACCACGCCGGATATCTGGGGCGGTAACCGCACGCCAGAGCAGGAGCGTTATGCCAGCTCCGTACTGGCGCTGAACGCGACCACCGGGAAACTGGCCTGGAGCTATCAGACCGTTCACCACGATCTGTGGGATATGGATATGCCGTCCCAGCCAACGCTGGCGGACATTACCGTAAACGGTAAAACGGTTCCGGTGGTGTATGCCCCGGCGAAAACCGGCAACATCTTTGTGCTGGACCGTCGTACCGGCGAGCTGGTGGTCCCTGCCCCGGAAAAACCGGTACCGCAGGGTGCGGCGAAAGGCGACTACGTCACCAAAACCCAGCCGTTCTCGGACCTGAGCTTCCGTCCGAAGAAAGATCTGACCGGGGCGGACATGTGGGGCGCCACCATGTTCGACCAGCTGGTGTGCCGCGTGATGTTCCATCAGCTGCGCTATGACGGCATCTTCACCCCGCCGTCCGAGCAGGGCACGCTGGTGTTCCCGGGGAACCTGGGGATGTTCGAATGGGGCGGTATCTCTGTCGATCCAAACCGTCAGGTGGCAATTGCCAACCCAATGGCGCTGCCATTTGTCTCGAAGCTGATCCCACGCGGCCCGGGCAACCCGATGGAACAACCGAAAGACGCTAAAGGCAGCGGGACCGAAGCCGGTATCCAGCCGCAGTACGGCGTACCCTTTGGCGTGACGCTGAACCCGTTCCTGTCACCGTTTGGCCTGCCGTGTAAACAGCCTGCCTGGGGTTATATTTCCGCGCTGGATCTGAAAACCAATCAGGTGGTATGGAAAAAACGTATTGGTACCCCACAGGACAGCATGCCGTTCCCGATGCCGATCCCGGTGCCGTTCAACATGGGTATGCCGATGCTGGGTGGGCCAATTTCCACCGCCGGTAACGTGCTGTTCATTGGTGCAACCGCCGATAACTATCTGCGCGCGTACAACATGAGCAACGGCGAGAAGCTGTGGCAGGGCCGTCTGCCTGCCGGTGGCCAGGCCACGCCGATGACCTATGAAGCCAATGGCAAGCAGTTCGTGGTTATCTCAGCGGGCGGTCATGGTTCGTTTGGCACGAAGATGGGCGACTATATTGTCGCGTATGCGTTGCCGGATGATGTGAAGTAAAAAAAGCCGGGTGGCGGCTTCGCCTTACCCGACCTACGTTTCGTATTTTGTAGGCCCGGTAAGCGTAGCGCCACCGGGCTTTTTTTTACACCGTAAACCCGAGCATCATCCCCGTATCTTCATGCTCCAGCAGATGGCAGTGCGCCATATAGGCAAACTCCTTCGGCGCGTCATGCTCGAACTTCACCAGCACTTCGCTGACCCCACCTTCCACCCGCACCGTATCTTTCCATCCCGAACGATGGGCCGCTGGCGCCTGGCCGTTCTCGGACAGAATGCGGAACTGCGTGCCGTGAATGTGGAACGGATGAAGCATCATGTCGCCCTCGCCTGAAATCACCCAGCGCTCGTACTGCCCTTTTTGCGCCGCAAACATCGGCGTGTTCATATCGAAGGCCTGACCGTTGATGCGGTTGGCGTTGTGGAAATCAAACCCTTTCCCGCCGCCGTGATTCATATGGCCCATGCCGCCCATCTTGCTGTGGTCCATGTTCATATGCCCCATCGACTGCCCGTGGTGCATGCCCGCCATCGCCTGGTCGCCATATTTGTTCATCAGCGCCTGCATGCCCATCATGTCGAGCATCGGGTCCATCGACAGCTGGAGTTTGCGCTGAGTTAATCCGTCGAGGGACGGCAGCGCAGGCACCGCGGCAAGGGTATCCGGCAGCGTGCCCGATGCCGTCACCAGCAGCGGCTGAATACGCAGCACCGGCTGCGGCTTATCGAATGGCGCCACGGCCATCCCCATCTGGCTGACCGGCAGGGTGATCAGGTCAAACGGCTTGCCGTCACTGATATCCACCAGCACGTCAAAGCGCTCGCCCATCAGCATCGGCAGCTCGGTTACGTTGACCGGTTCGGCCAGCAGGCCGCCGTCGCTGGCGACCACATACAGCGGGCGCTTATCGCTGGCAGCAAAGTTGAGCGACCGGGCGTTACAGCCATTGAGCAGGCGCAAGCGCAGCCAGCCCTTTGGCGCGTTATGCTGCGGATAAAGGGCACCGTTGGTCAGCAGCGTGTCGCCAAACCAGCCGACGGCGGCGGTCATCACATCCAGTTGATAATCGATCTGCCCGTCAGCGGTAAATTTTTTGTCCTGCACGATCACCGGGACATCGTCGATCCCCCACTGCTTTGGAAGGCGCAGCAGGCGGCTTTCATCATCTTCAATCAGTACCAGACCGGCCAGCCCCATCGCCACCTGACGCCCGGTTTTACCGTGCTGATGCGGGTGGAACCAGCAGGTCGCCGCCCGCTGGTCCGGAGTAAAGGTGACGCTGCGCTTGCCGCCAGGTGTAATCACGCCGTGCGGTCCACCGTCCACTTCCCCCGGCACTTCGAGTCCGTGCCAGTGCAGAGTCGTCTCTTCATCGAGGGTATTGTGGATATTCACGGTCAGCGCTTGTCCTTTGCGCAGCGAGATCGCCGGGCCCAGCAGATTGCCGTTATATCCCCAGGTGGTGGCGTTGTGCGGGCCAAAGGCGGTTTTCCCGGCCTGCACCACCAGCTGAACCTGATTGCGCGCATCGGGGGTGAGTAAATTCGGGATCGGCAAAACGGGCCGCTCGGCCGCAAAAGCAGCGCGGCTCCAGAGCGGGAGGGCGCTGGCCACGCCCAGCGCGGCAGAATATTTCAAAAAATCACGACGTTGCATGTTCATTTCCTTATTTCCAGCAGGCGATCCTGTCAGCATAAACCCTCCCCCAACCGGAAGGTCAAGATAAGCCGAAACAATAAAGATCGTCGCTCCGTCACCAGGTGTGCTAACGTTGAATTTCCGCAACGTATTGGTAGAGGCAATGAAGACGTTTTTTCGAACAATTCTGTTCACCACCCTGATGATTAGTGGCGCCAACAGCTATGCGCTCAGTGAAAATGAAGCCGAAGACATGGCTGATCTGACGGCTGTGTTTGTTTTTCTGAAAAACGATTGCGGATACCAGAATTTACCCAACGGGCAGATTCGTCGTGCGCTGGTCTTTTTTGCCCAGCAGAACCAGTGGGATCTGAGCAACTACGACAGTTTTGACATGAAGGCGCTCGGTGAAGACAGCTATCGTGATCTCAGCGGGATCGGCATCCCTACCGCCAAAAAATGCAAATCGCTGGCGCGCGACTCCCTGAGCCTCCTCGCCTACGTGAAATAACCTTTCCGACGCCTCTTTGTGAACGCTATGGCCGTGCAACCACGGTCATTGTTAGCTATGATGTTGCGCTCTTTTTATGCGGACGTTAACAAAAGAGGTATCAGCCGATGGCCGACAACAGAGTGTGGCATGAAACGCTGCATGACCAGTTTGGACAGTACTTTGCCGTTGATAACGTGCTCTATCATGAGAAAACCGATCACCAGGATTTGATCATTTTTGAAAACGCCGCCTTTGGCCGCGTGATGGCGCTGGACGGTGTGGTGCAAACCACCGAACGCGATGAATTCATCTATCACGAGATGATGACCCACGTGCCGCTGCTGGCGCACGGCAATGCAAAACATGTGCTGATTATCGGCGGTGGCGACGGTGCCATGCTGCGCGAAGTTTCCCGCCATAAATCCATTGAACGTATCACCATGGTCGAGATCGACGCGGGCGTGGTCTCTTTCTGCCGCCAGTACCTGCCGAATCACAACGCCGGTAGCTACGACGATCCGCGCTTTACGCTTGTGATTGACGACGGCGTCAATTTTGTTAACCAGACGGCGCAAACCTTCGACGTGATCATCTCTGATTGCACCGATCCGATTGGCCCCGGTGAGAGCCTGTTTACCTCGGCGTTCTATGAAGGCTGCAAACGCTGCCTGAACCCTGGCGGGATCTTCGTGGCGCAGAACGGCGTTTGCTTCCTGCAGCAGGATGAAGCCATTGACAGCCACCGCAAGCTGAGCCACTACTTCTCTGATGTCAGCTTCTATCAGGCGGCCATCCCTACCTACTACGGCGGGGTGATGACCTTCGCGTGGGCTACGGACAATGACGCCCTGCGCCATCTCTCAACCGGGATCATTCAGGCACGCTTCCAGCAGGCCAACTTAACCTGCCGCTATTACAATCCAGCCGTTCATACCGCAGCCTTTGCCTTACCGCAATATTTGCACGATGCGCTGCTTCAAGGGGGTGAATGAATTGAAAAAGCTGAAACTGCATGGCTTTAACAACCTGACCAAAAGCCTGAGTTTTTGTATTTACGATATCTGCTACGTCAAAACGGCGGAAGAGCGCGATGGTTATATCGCCTATATCGATGAACTCTATAACGCCAACCGTCTGACCGAGATCCTCTCAGAAACCTGTTCAATTATCGGCGCCAACATCCTCAACATCGCGCGTCAGGATTATGAACCGCAGGGAGCCAGCGTCACTATTCTGGTCAGCGAAGAGCCCGTTGACCCTACCCTTATCGACAACACCGAGCACCCCGGCCCGCTGCCAGAAGCGGTGGTCGCGCATCTCGATAAGAGCCATATCTGCGTGCATACCTACCCGGAGAGCCACCCGGAGGGCGGACTGTGTACCTTCCGCGCCGATATTGAAGTCTCCACCTGCGGGGTGATTTCACCCCTGAATGCGCTGAACTATCTGATTCATCAACTTGAGTCCGACATCGTCACCGTTGACTATCGCGTGCGCGGCTTTACCCGTGATATCAACGGCATGAAGCATTTCATCGATCATGAAATAAACTCTATTCAGAACTTCATGTCCGCAGACATGAAGGCGCTGTATGACATGGTGGACGTGAACGTGTACCAGGAGAATATCTTCCACACCAAGATGCTGCTTAAGGAGTTCGACCTTAAGCACTACATGTTCCACACCCGCCCGGAAGATTTAAGCGAAAATGAGCGTAAGGCCATCACTGACCTGCTGTGGAAAGAGATGCGCGAAATTTACTCCGGCCGCAATATTACGACCGTGTAAAACGCCTGTGGAGCAGGGAGGCTCCCGACGTTACTTCTGTTTCATGAAAGTGCGGTATGCCGCCACCACCTGAAGGAAATCCTCTACGCCGCACAGCGACAGGCTCTCTTCATCGTAGTAGTTCATCCCCTCTTCCATCTCATCGCCTGAAAATTCAAGCTGATTGGCGCGCACCATGACCTCTTCACCATCCAGCCATAGCGTGTATTCATGGCCAATGCGTTGCCAGGATCGCTCGCTGCCTTTAACCTCGTGCGCCGCCTGCTCCACTTCATCGAGCAAGGCCAGGTTCTCTTTCACTTCCTCATTGAACCAGTGACCGACCACTTCGTGGCCCATCGACATACGCACTTTCACCACCCCGGTGATATCACGCAGAAATTCGTAATCCATAGTATTTTCCTCTGCAAAGCCCTTGGCGTAATTATCGCAGATAGAAAGGAGATAAAAAGCGGGAAGGGTGTCAGGAGTGGAAAATAAAAAAACCTCACCCGGCCCTCTCCCTAAAAGGGAGAGGGTGAAAACCGCACCGAGCGGTCCCCTCTCCCTTTTAGGGAGAGGGTTAGGGTGAGGGTTTGCTGTTTATACTGCGGTCTGGAAAATAACGCCGTCCGCTTTCTCAGTGTACTGAGAGAGCTTATCGAAGTTCAGATAGCGATAGGTATCCACCGCCGTCTTATCTACCTGCGCCACGAAGGTCTGGTACTCTTCCGGCGTTGGCAGTTTGCCAATCAGCGCCGAAACAGCCGCCAGCTCCGCAGAGGCCAGATAGACGTTGGCACCGGTACCTAAACGGTTCGGGAAGTTACGGGTCGAGGTGGAGACCACCGTCGCACCGTCAGCTACGCGCGCCTGGTTGCCCATACACAGGGAACAGCCAGGGATTTCAATACGCGCACCACTCTTACCAAACACGCTGTAGTAACCCTCTTCGGTCAGCTGCGCCGCATCCATACGGGTTGGCGGTGCCACCCACAGACGGGTCGGCAGCTGGCCTTTATGGGTATCCAGCAGTTTACCGGCAGCACGGAAGTGACCGATGTTGGTCATGCATGAACCAATAAACACTTCGTCGATCTGTTCGCCCTGTACCGCAGAGAGCGGACGCGCATCGTCCGGATCGTTCGGCGCACACAGGATCGGCTCTTTGATATCCGCCAGATCGATGTCGATGATCGCAGCATATTCTGCGTCAGCATCGGCTTCCAGCAGCTGCGGATCTGCCAGCCATTTTTCCATGCCCTGCACGCGACGCTCCAGCGTACGGCGGTCGCCGTAGCCTTCGGCAATCATCCACTTCAGCAGCACGATGTTAGACGTCAGATACTCTTCAATCGGCGCCTGGTTCAGCTTGATGGTACAGCCTGCAGCAGAACGTTCAGCAGAAGCATCGGTCAGTTCGAACGCCTGCTCGACTTTCAGATCCGGCAGACCTTCGATCTCGAGGATGCGACCCGAGAAGATGTTGATCTTCCCTTTTTTCTCAACGGTCAGCAGGCCCTGTTTGATCGCGTACAGCGGGATCGCGTGGACCAGATCGCGCAGGGTGATGCCCGGCTGCATTTTGCCTTTAAAGCGCACCAGAACGGATTCCGGCATGTCCAGCGGCATCACGCCCGTCGCCGCAGCAAACGCCACCAGACCGGAGCCCGCCGGGAAGGAGATCCCAATCGGGAAGCGGGTGTGGGAGTCACCACCGGTACCCACGGTATCCGGCAACAGCATGCGGTTCAGCCAGGAGTGGATCACACCATCGCCCGGACGCAGCGAGACGCCGCCACGGTTCATAATGAAGTCCGGCAGCGTGTGGTGCGTGGTAACGTCAACCGGCTTCGGATACGCCGCGGTGTGGCAGAAGGACTGCATCACCAGGTCGGACGAGAAGCCCAGGCACGCCAGGTCTTTCAGTTCGTCACGGGTCATTGGCCCGGTGGTGTCCTGAGAACCGACGGAGGTCATCTTCGGCTCGCAGTACGCACCTGGACGAATCCCGGTTACGCCGCAGGCGCGGCCAACCATTTTCTGCGCCAGCGAATAACCGCGGGTGCTTTCGGCCACTTCTTTTGCCTGACGGAACACGTCGCTATGCGGCAGACCCAGCGCTTCACGCGCTTTGGTGGTCAGGCCACGACCGATGATCAGCGGGATACGGCCACCGGCACGCACTTCGTCCACCAGCACGTCGGTTTTCAGCTCAAAGCTGGCCAACAGTTCGTTGGTTTCGTGGTTGCGTACTTCACCTTTGAACGGATAAACGTCGATCACGTCGCCGGTATTCAGGTTGTTCACGTCCACTTCAATCGGCAGTGCGCCCGCATCTTCCATGGTATTGAAGAAGATAGGTGCGATTTTGCCACCGAGGCACAAACCGCCGCCGCGCTTGTTCGGCACATGAGGAATGTCATCCCCCATAAACCACAGCACGGAGTTGGTGGCGGATTTACGCGAAGAGCCGGTGCCGACCACATCGCCGACATACGCCAGCGGGAAGCCTTTTTGCGCTAACGCTTCGATCTGTTTGATCGGGCCAACAGCACCCGGCTGATCCGGTTCAATGCCTTCGCGGGCGTTTTTCAGCATCGCCAGCGCGTGCAGAGGGATATCCGGGCGTGACCAGGCATCCGGGGCCGGAGACAGGTCATCAGTGTTGGTTTCGCCGGTCACTTTGAACACGGTGACGGTCATTTTTTCGGCAAGCGCAGGACGGCTCAGGAACCATTCGGCATCGGCCCAGGACTGCATCACCTGCTTCGCGTAGCGGTTACCCGCTTTCGCTTTCTCTTCGACATCGTAGAAGTTATCGAACATCAGCAGGGTGTGAGACAGCGCTTTGGCGGCAATCGGGGCCAGCACGTCGCTATCCAGCGCATCAATCAGCGGGTGAATGTTATAGCCGCCCTGCATGGTGCCGAGCAGTTCAATCGCTTTTTCAGGCGTGACCAGGGGGGAGGTTGCTTCGCCTTTGGCTACAGCAGCAAGGAAACCGGCTTTCACGTAGGCGGCTTCATCAACGCCTGGCGGAACACGGTTAATCAGCAGATCTAACAGGAATTCTTCTTCGCCCGCAGGCGGGTTTTTCAGCAGCTCGACGAGCCCAGCCATCTGGGTAGCATCTAAGGGTTTGGGTACAATTCCCTCGGCGGCACGTTCAGCTACGTGCTTACGGTATTCTTCTAGCACGACGGTTCTCCTCGCTCTCATTGTCATATGCGGCGGACGTTCTCTTCACGCTCCTGTGAGACAGCAGTTTGTAGTGTACATGCCCGATACCGCGCGGGCAGCATAGCAGGATTTCTGCACACTGTTAATCCGTTTACAAAAAAGCAACATTAAATTGTTTGCTGAATCGTTAAGAATGGTATAGCGGGAAGACGACGAGAAATTCAGGCACAAAAAAACCGCCTTCCAGGGGTTGATTGAGTGCTTTACGGCAAACCCCAACGCTTTTTTCGCCATCGGATATAATTGTGTAATAAATGCTCACATTCTTTATCCGGACTCAGCGGTAGATCCCCAATAAAAGTCAAAACTGTAAAACACGGGTGAATATACTCGCGGCAACAGAAACGCCTTACGGCACAGCTCTCGTCTCGTCGGAGTCACTTTATGAAGTTGCCTTTTAAGCCACATCTGCTTGTCCTTCTGTGCAGTACCGGGCTGTTTGCCGCGTCTGGCGTGATGTTCGTCAAAAGCCGTACAACGGAATCGCCCGCCGCCCCTGCTCCCGTTGTGCAACAACCTGTCGTCCCGGCGCCAGCCGCGCAACCCGCACCGGTTGTGGCACCAACCTATACCGCCGCGCAAATCGATCAGTGGGTCGCGCCCATTGCACTCTATCCGGACGCGCTGCTGTCGCAGATCCTGATGGCGTCGACCTACCCGGCCAACGTCATCCAGGCCGCGCAGTGGTCAGAGGACAACCCGAAGATGCAGGGTGATGCCGCCATTCAGGCGGTGGCAGGACAACCCTGGGATCCGAGCGTGAAGTCGCTGGTCGCCTTCCCACAGCTGATGTCGCTGATGGGGGAAAACCCGCCGTGGATCCAGAGCCTCGGCGATGCATTTCTGGCCCAGCCGAAGGATGTGATGGACTCCGTGCAGCGCTTGCGCCTGCTGGCACAGCAAACCGGTGCGCTGCAGTCCACACCACAGCAGACGGTCACCACGGTCACTAAGCCTGAGCCGACAAAAACACCCCCTGCGGCACCCGCATCCACCACGACTACAACCGCCAGCCCAACGGTCATTAAGATTGAATCTGCCGATCCGCAGGTGGTGTATGTCCCGACGTATAACCCCAACACCGTCTACGGCACCTGGCCGAATACCAGCTATCCGCCGGTCTATTTACCGCCATCGCCCGGAGAGCAGTTCACCGACAGCCTGGTGAAAGGACTGGGCTTTAGCCTTGGTGTTGCCACTACTTACGCCATCTTCAGCAATATCGACTGGGATGACGATGACGACTGGGATCATCACCATGGCGATAACCACGGCGGCTATTCGCGCAACGGGGATAACAACATCAATATCAACGTTGATAACTTCAATAAAATCAGCGGTGAGCGCCTGACCGATGCCAACCGCGGCTGGCAGCATAATCCGACCTACCGTGGCGGGGTGCCGTACCCAACAAATCAGCTTAACAGTCGATTCCACTCCACCAATACGGCAACGGGGCTCAGCGCAACGCAGCCCAAAGCGGTCAATCGTGACAGTCAGCGTCAGGCGGCGATGACGCAGATGGAAAAATCGACCGGGAAGACCTTCTCGCAAACGCCGCGAGCCGGAACAAAAGACGCCCAGCGCCAGGCCTCGAACCAGCAGCTGAAGCAGATTTCCCAACGCAATAATTATCGAGGCTATGACACCAGCAAGCCGCAAGGCACGAAGCGTGCCGCCACCCAAACGCGTGAAAATCGTCAGGCAACCGCACAAAGACAGGAAAAACGCGCTTCGCAACCCGCGCAGCAACAGCGTCATGTACAGCAGCGACACAGTCAGCCGCGCGCCAATGCGCTGAGCGGCAACGATAGCCGATCCGGGAACTGGCAAGCCCAGCAGCAGCGCGGTGCCCAGAGCCGCCAGCTTTCATCCCGCCATACCGAGCAACGCGCCGTCGCCAGACCACAGGGCAACGCCGGACAACGTGAATTCCGTCACCGTTAAGGGAGTCGACATGAAAAAGACAATACTGACTGGAATGGTGCTGTTCGCGGTCTCAACCTTTGCCTGCGCCAATCAGCCGTTCAGCACGCCGGAGCAAGCCACCGATGCGCTGGCGAAGGCGATTATCGACAACAATGAGGGTGCCATGCGCCAGCTGCTCGGTGATGACTGGCGCGATTTTCTACCGCCGGAGGGCGTTGATCCCGACGCGGTGGACCGCTTTACTCGCGACTGGCGGGTGAAGCACCAGACGGTCACTCACGGCGACACGGCACACCTGCTGGTGGGCGAGAACAACTGGCAGTTGCCGGTTCCGGCGGTGAAAACGGCAGCAGGCTGGCAGTTTGATATGCGCGAAGCCGCCGAGGAGATCTTAACCCGGGAAATTGGCCGCAACGAGCTGGCCGCCATTGAGGCGCTGCATGCTTATGTCGACGCCCAGCAGGACTACTTTGCAATCAATGCACACTACGCCCAGAAAATTGTTAGCAGCGAAGGGAAAAAAGACGGTCTGTACTGGCCGGTTGCACCCGGGGAAGCCCCCAGTCCGCTCGGTCCGGCATTCAGTCCACCCCAGCCAGGAATGGGCTATCACGGCTACCATTTCCGCATCGTCCCGGACAGTGAAAGCGGCTTTGCGATGATCGCCTGGCCGGTCGACTATGGGCAGACGGGGGTAATGAGCTTTATGATTAATGGTTCGGATAAGGTCTGGCAGGCCAATCTTGGCGAGAAAACGACGGCGACGGTAAAAGCGATCCCTGCGTACAAGCTGGATGACCATTGGCAGCCTGTCGCACCCTAAATAACGCGTATAAAAAAAGCGGCTCAGAGGCCGCTTTTTTACGTCAGAAGAGGATTACTTCTTCTTCGCTTTCGCGTTTGGCAGGTCGGTGATGCTGCCTTCAAACACTTCTGCCGCCAGGCCAACAGACTCGTGCAGAGTCGGGTGAGCGTGGATGGTCAGCGCGATGTCTTCAGCGTCACAGCCCATTTCGATGGCCAGACCGATTTCACCCAGCAGCTCGCCGCCGTTGGTGCCGACAATCGCACCACCGATCACGCGGTGAGTCTCTTTGTCGAAGATCAGTTTGGTCACGCCATCTGCGCAATCGGAAGCGATAGCACGGCCAGAAGCAGCCCACGGGAAGGTGGCTGTTTCATAGCTGATGCCTTTCTCTTTCGCTTCTTTCTCGGTCAGACCCACCCAGGCAACTTCTGGCTCGGTGTAGGCGATCGATGGGATCACTTTCGGGTCGAAGTAGTGCTTCATACCGGCGATAACTTCTGCGGCAACGTGGCCTTCGTGAACACCTTTGTGTGCCAGCATTGGCTGACCGACGATATCGCCGATAGCAAAGATGTGCGGCACGTTGGTGCGCAGCTGTTTGTCCACGCGGATGAAGCCACGGTCGTCAACTTCAACGCCCGCTGCGCCTGCATCGAGGTTTTTACCGTTCGGTACGCGACCGATAGCCACCAGCACCGCGTCATAACGCTGCGCTTCTGCAGGGGCTTTTTTGCCTTCCATGGAAACGTAAATACCGTCTTCTTTTGCTTCAACGGCCGTTACTTTGGTTTCCAGCATCAGGTTGAACTTCTTGCTGATCCGTTTGGTGAAGACTTTAACGATGTCTTTGTCAGCAGCCGGGATAACCTGGTCGAACATTTCAACCACGTCAATCTCTGAACCCAGCGCATGGTACACGGTACCCATTTCCAGACCGATGATGCCGCCACCCATAACCAGCAGGCGCTTCGGTACGGATTTCAGCTCCAGCGCATCGGTGGAGTCCCATACGCGTGGATCTTCGTGTGGAATGAACGGCAGCTCAATCGGACGGGAACCCGCCGCGATGATCGCGTTGTCGAAGTTGATCACGGTTTTGCCGTTTTCGCCTTCCACTTCCAGGGTGTTTGCCCCGGTGAATTTACCCAGACCGTTGACCACTTTCACTTTACGGCCTTTGGCCATACCGGCCAGACCGCCGGTCAGTTGGGTGATGACTTTCTCTTTCCAGGTACGAATCTTGTCGATATCGGTTTTCGGCTCGCCGAAGACGATACCGTGGTCAGCCAGCGCTTTGGCTTCTTCGATAACTTTTGCGACGTGCAGCAGCGCTTTAGAAGGGATACAGCCGACGTTCAGACAAACACCACCGAGGGTGCTGTAACGTTCTACGATGACGGTTTCCAGACCTAAATCTGCAGCGCGGAATGCTGCGGAGTAACCTGCCGGGCCTGCCCCAAGTACCACGACCTGAGTTTTGATTTCTGTGCTCATCATGACCTCTTAATTTATACCCGTCGTCCACCGGGTCGTTCTATCCGCCCGCAGTTTACAAAATTGTTAACAATTTTGAAACAACAAACGGCTCACGAATTGTCGCTTTCGCCAATAACCTCACAAACAGCATGAGGTTACCAGAAAAAAGCCGGCCGATTGGCCGGCTTTTCGATTACATCACCAGGCGGCGAATGTCGCTCAGCGTGTTGTTGATGATGGTAATGAAGCGCGCACCATCAGCACCGTCGATCACGCGGTGGTCGAAGGAGAGAGAAATTGGCATCATCAGACGCGGCATAAACTCTTTACCATTCCACACTGGCTCAATCGCGGATTTAGACACACCGAGGATCGCCACTTCCGGCGCGTTAACAATCGGCGCGAAGTGGGTTGTACCCAGGCCGCCGATGCTGGAGATGGTGAAGCAACCGCCCTGCATTTCGCCAGCGGTCAGTTTGCCATCACGCGCTTTCCTGGAGATCACGGTCAGTTCACGGGACAGCTCAGTGATGCTCTTCTTGTTCACGTCTTTGAAGACCGGAACAACCAGACCATTTGGCGTATCAACCGCAACACCGATGTTGATGTATTTTTTCAGCGTCAGCTTCTGACCATCTTCGGACAGGGAGCTGTTGAAGCGTGGCATCTGCTCAAGGGCAGCGGCAACCGCTTTCATGATGAAGACCACTGGGGTGAATTTCACGTCCAGGCGGCGCTTCTCAGCTTCGGCGTTCTGCTGTTTACGGAACGCTTCCAGGTCAGTGATATCGGTTTTGTCGAAGTGCGTAACGTGCGGGATCATCACCCAGTTACGGCTCAGGTTGGCACCGGAGATTTTCTGGATACGGCCCAGTTCTACTTCTTCAATTTCACCAAACTTGCTGAAGTCCACTTTCGGCCATGGCAGCATGCCTGGGATACCACCGCCGGTGGCAGCAGCAGGTGCAGCTTCTGCACGCTTAACCGCGTCTTTCACGTAGGTCTGAACGTCTTCGCGCAGGATACGACCTTTACGGCCAGTCCCTTTCACTTTCGCCAGGTTTACACCGAATTCGCGCGCCAGGCGGCGGATCAGCGGTGTTGCGTGAACGTAAGCGTCGTTCTCAGCGAACTCAGATTTGCCTTCCGCTTTGGCAGCCGGGGCAGCCGCTTTTGCAGCTGGAGCCGGTGCGGCAGCAGCTGGTGCAGGTGCCGCAGCCGGAGCCGCAGCAGGCGCAGCGCCTTCTACTTCGAAGACCATGATCAGAGAGCCGGTAGACACTTTGTCGCCGGTGTTGATTTTGATCTCTTTGACGATACCTGCGAACGGAGCCGGGACTTCCATAGAGGCTTTGTCGCCTTCTACGGTGATCAGTGACTGTTCAGCGGCAACTTTGTCGCCCACTTTCACCATCACTTCGGTCACTTCAACTTCGTCACCGCCGAT
Source organism: Silvania hatchlandensis (assembly GCF_025564065.1). GTDB lineage: Bacteria > Pseudomonadota > Gammaproteobacteria > Enterobacterales > Enterobacteriaceae > Enterobacter > Enterobacter hatchlandensis. The sequence continues at coordinate 92,512 of NZ_JAMGZK010000047.1, forward strand.
ATCCGGTACGTTAACGTCTTTCGGGCCAGCGGCAGCAGCAGGTGCAGCGGCTTGTGCCGGTGCAGCAGCCTGGGCCGGCGCGGCAGCAGGTGCAGCACCCGCCACTTCGAAGACCATGATCAGAGAGCCAGTAGACACTTTGTCGCCGGTGCTGATTTTGATCTCTTTAACCACGCCCGCGAACGGGGCCGGGACTTCCATCGAGGCTTTGTCGCCTTCAACGGTGATCAGAGACTGTTCAGCGGCAACGGTGTCGCCCACTTTAACCATGATCTCGGTGACTTCAACTTCGTCGCCGCCGATGTCAGGCACGTTCACGTCTTTCGCCGCGGCAGCAGCTGCTGGTGCAGCAGCGGCCGGAGCAGCTTCTTTCTTCTCTTCCTGCGCAGGTGCAGCAGCTGCTGCACCGTCGGCGGAATCGAAAATCATGATCAGTTTACCGGTCTCGGTTTTGTCGCCAACAGAGACTTTGATCTCTTTAACGATGCCCGCCTGAGGAGACGGAACTTCCATAGAGGCTTTGTCGCCTTCTACGGTGATCAGCGACTGTTCAGCGTCAACTTTGTCGCCGACTTTGACCAGGATCTCGGTGATTTCAACTTCATCAGCCCCGATGTCCGGTACATTGATTTCGATAGCCATTATTCTTTTACCTCTTACGCCAGACGCGGGTTAACTTTTTCTGCATCGATGTTGAATTTGGTAATTGCTTCCGCAACCACTTTCTTATCGATTTCGCCACGTTTAGCCAGTTCGCCCAGTGCCGCTACAACCACATAAGACGCATCAACTTCGAAGTGGTGACGCAGGTTTTCACGGCTGTCAGAGCGACCGAAACCATCAGTACCCAGTACGCGGTAATCATCAGCCGGTACGTAAGTACGAACCTGTTCAGCGAACAGCTTCATGTAGTCAGTCGATGCTACTGCTGGTGCGTCGTTCATCACCTGAGCGATGTACGGAACGCGTGGCGTTTCCAGCGGGTGCAGCATGTTCCAGCGCTCACAATCCTGGCCATCACGCGCCAGTTCAGTGAAGGAAGTCACGCTGTACACGTCAGAACCTACGCCGTAGTCGTTCGCCAGGATCTGTGCTGCTTCACGGACGTGACGCAGGATAGAGCCGGAGCCCAGCAGCTGAACTTTACCTTTGCTACCTGCCACGGTTTCGAGTTTGTAGATACCTTTACGGATACCTTCCTCGGCGCCTTCCGGCATGGCCGGCATGTGGTAGTTTTCGTTCAGGGTGGTGATGTAGTAGTAAATGTTCTCTTGCGCTTCGCCGTACATACGGTTCAGACCATCATGCATGATGACCGCCACTTCGTAGGCGTAAGAAGGATCGTAAGAGATACAGTTCGGGATAGTCAGAGACTGAATATGGCTGTGGCCATCTTCGTGCTGCAGACCTTCACCGTTCAGGGTCGTACGACCGGAAGTACCACCGACCAGGAAGCCGCGAGCCTGTTGGTCGCCAGCCTGCCAGCACAGGTCACCGATACGCTGGAAACCGAACATGGAGTAGTAGATGTAGAACGGGATCATCGGCAGGTTGTTGGTGCTGTAAGAGGTCGCAGCAGCCAGCCAGGATGCGCCTGCGCCCAGCTCGTTGATACCTTCCTGCAGGATCTGACCTTTCTCGTCTTCTTTGTAGTAAGCAACCTGCTCACGGTCCTGCGGGGTGTACTGCTGGCCGTTCGGGCTGTAAATACCGATCTGACGGAACAGACCTTCCATACCGAAGGTACGCGCTTCATCGGCGATGATTGGAACCAGACGATCTTTGATCGACTTGTTTTTCAGCATCACGTTCAGGGCACGAACGAAGGCGATAGTGGTAGAGATCTCTTTGTTCTGCTCTTCCAGCAGCTGGGAGAAATCCTCCAGGGCAGGCAGTTCCAGAGACTCGGTGAAGTTAACCTGACGGGACGGCAGGTAGCCGTTCAGTTTCTGACGCTGTGCGTGCAGGTAGGTGTGTTCTTCAGAGCCTTCCGGGAAGGTGATGTAAGAGAGGTTTTCAACCTGCTCGTCGGTCACAGGAACGTTGAAACGGTCGCGAACGTAACGCACGCCGTCCATGTTCATTTTCTTCACCTGGTGAGCGATGTTTTTACCTTCGGCGGTGTCACCCATGCCATAACCTTTAACGGTATGCGCCAGGATAACGGTAGCTTTGCCTTTGGTGTCTTGTGCGTTTTTCAGTGCCGCGTAGACTTTCTTCGGATCATGACCACCACGGTTCAGGGCCCAGATCTGATCGTCAGACCAGTCTGCAACCAGTGCTGCGGTTTCAGGGTATTTGCCGAAGAAGTGCTCACGAACGTAGGCACCGTTTTTGGATTTGAAGGTCTGATAGTCGCCGTCAACGGTTTCTTGCATCAGCTGCATCAGTTTACCGCTGGTGTCTTTACGCAGCAGCTCATCCCAACGACCGCCCCACATCACTTTAACCACGTTCCAGCCAGCACCTGCGAAGATGCCTTCCAGTTCGTTGATGATCTTGCCGTTGCCGGTTACCGGACCATCCAGACGCTGCAGGTTACAGTTGATGATGAAGCACAGGTTGTCCAGCTTCTCACGGGTGGCGATAGTGATCGCACCTTTAGATTCCGGCTCATCCATTTCGCCGTCGCCCAGGAAGGCGTAAACGGTCTGCTGAGAAGTATCTTTCAGGCCACGGTGTTCCAGATATTTCAGGAATTTAGCCTGGTAGATGGCACCGATTGGACCCAGACCCATAGAAACGGTCGGGAACTGCCAGAATTCTGGCATCAGTTTCGGGTGCGGGTAAGAAGACAGACCTTTACCGTGAACTTCCTGACGGAAGTTGTTCATCTGCTCTTCAGTCAGACGACCTTCCAGGAACGCACGTGCGTACACGCCCGGAGAGATGTGGCCCTGGAAGTACACCAGGTCGCCGCCGTCTTTTTCGGTGCGCGCGCGGAAGAAGTGGTTAAAGCACACTTCATACACGGTTGCAGAAGACTGGAAGGAAGCCATGTGGCCGCCCAGCTCCAGATCTTTTTTGGATGCGCGCAGAACGGTCATAATGGCGTTCCAGCGAATTGCAGAACGGATACGGCGTTCCAGATCCAGATTGCCCGGGTATTCCGGTTCGTCTTCAACGGCAATCGTGTTTACGTAGTTGTTAGCCCCAGCACCTGTTGCTACTTTCACGCCGCCTTTGCGAGCTTCTGAAAGCATCTGTTCAATCAGATACTGAGCACGCTCAACACCTTCTTCACGGATGACCGATTCGATCGCCTGTTGCCAGTCGCGAGTTTCGATCGGATCCACGTCATTTTGGAGACGTTCTGACATGGGGGTATTCCTTATCTATCTAATACGTTGATTTGTCTGGAACCTGTCCCATTGTGTTCTCGTCAGAGAACACAATAAGACAGGTTCTGCGTTTAGTTGCCGCGCTCTAAAAACTGGCGCTTAATCCTTTCTTTGCTGTATGCGGCGCAATGAACGTTCTCTACGACTTTGTTCACGGCTGCGGTCCAGCAAGATTTCCTCAATGAAAGCCAGGTGGCGGTGCGACGCTTCACGCGCCTGCTCCGGTTCCCCGGCCATTATCGCCTCGAATACACGAGTGCGATGGTTGCTGACCAGCGGGAGCATCTCCCGACGGGCATACAACAATTCAAAATTCTGTCGAACATTCTGGGCCAGCATCGGCTCCATGCAGCGTAGTAGATGAAGCAGCACGACGTTGTGTGCCGCTTCAGTTACTGCAATTTGATACTGGACTACGGCATCAGACTCGGCGTCGAGATCGCCGGACTCCTGCGCCCGTTCAATGGCCTGATGCAGCTCACGGATACGCGCGCGATCTTCATCATTGCTGCGCAGCGCCGCGTAATAAGCCGCGATGCCTTCAAGCGCGTGACGGGTTTCAAGCAGATCAAACTGGGATTCTGGGTGGTCGGAGAGCAGCTCCACTAACGGGTCGCTGAAACTCTGCCACAGGCTGTTTTGCACAAAGGTTCCGCCGCCCTGGCGACGAAGCAGCAAGCCCTTGGCTTCGAGACGTTGGATCGCCTCACGCAGAGAGGGACGGGAGACGTCGAACTGTTTTGCCAGTTCGCGTTCAGGCGGGAGTTTTTCACCGGGGCGCAGAGTCCCTTCAAGGATCAAAAACTCCAGCTGCTGCTCAATCACATCGGATAGTTTTGGTTGGCGAATTTTGCTGTAGGCCATATTCCCTGTCTTACGCCTTTTTGCCCGGAGTCAATTGGTCTTACCAATTTCGAGTTCGTATCGCTAAAGTAACAAAGTATTCACCTTGTGTCCATATTGGTTTTGATTGAAATCATTAAACCCTGCACATTTTAACAACCTTACAGAAATAACGTTTCAGAAATGTAACTTTGCCCAAAAGAATTGATTACCACCAAAGAGGGAGATTTAACGTTAATGAAACGCAGCAAAGTGCGATCTGAACCGATTTAGCACAGCTAAAAATGAAAAATCGCCCACTTACGGAGCATTTTTATTCTATAGGTTGATTGAGGGACTTAAACGGGACGATTTACAAATGCTTTCTTTTTATTCAATCCATCTTCTTCCCCACATAAAGCAGGTGCATTCGCCGTCGCTTACCATTATTCTTCCCGTTACGGAAGACTCGCCCTACTTTTTGCGATAATTGAACCGTAAACTAATAAATACATGAAATGGAATTTCATAATTACACACGCCCGAGCGTGAACATAACAACCACACACGAGGTTTCATAATGGATGGTCAACAGCAAGGCGATCAGCTAAAGCGCGGCCTTAAAAACCGCCATATTCAGCTTATTGCTCTCGGCGGCGCTATCGGTACGGGCCTGTTTCTGGGCAGCGCATCGGTTATTCAGTCTGCCGGTCCGGGTATTATTCTGGGTTACGCCATTGCCGGCTTTATCGCGTTTCTGATTATGCGACAGCTGGGCGAAATGGTGGTCGAAGAGCCCGTCGCCGGTTCCTTTAGCCACTTTGCTTATAAATACTGGGGCAGCTTCGCCGGGTTCGCGTCCGGCTGGAACTACTGGGTACTTTATGTGCTGGTGGCGATGGCGGAATTAACCGCCGTCGGGAAGTATGTTCAATTCTGGTGGCCTGAAATACCGACCTGGGTTTCCGCAGCGGTATTCTTCGTGCTCATTAACGCCATTAACCTGACCAACGTAAAAGTGTTTGGGGAGATGGAATTCTGGTTCGCCATTATTAAAGTTATCGCCGTGGTGGCGATGATCCTGTTCGGCGGTTGGCTGCTGTTCAGCGGCAATGGCGGCCCGCAGGCAAGCGTCAGTAACCTGTGGGATCAGGGCGGCTTCTTACCGCACGGCATGACCGGGCTGGTGATGATGATGGCCATCATTATGTTCTCGTTTGGCGGCCTGGAGCTGGTCGGCATTACTGCCGCAGAGGCCGATAACCCGGAGCAGAGCATCCCAAAAGCCACCAACCAGGTTATCTACCGTATCCTGATTTTCTATGTGGGCTCGCTGGCGGTACTGCTCTCGCTGCTGCCGTGGACCCGCGTGACCGCTGACACCAGCCCGTTTGTGCTGATCTTCCACGAGCTGGGCGACACCTTCGTGGCCAACGCTCTGAACGTCGTGGTTCTGACGGCGGCGCTGTCGGTGTATAACAGCTGCGTATACTGCAACAGCCGCATGCTGTTTGGCCTGGCGCAGCAGGGCAACGCCCCAAAAGCGCTGCTCTCTGTCGATAAGCGTGGCGTTCCGGTGAATACCATTATCGTTTCGGCTCTGGTGACCGCGCTGTGCGTGCTGATCAACTACTTTGCGCCGGATTCAGCCTTCGGCCTGCTGATGGCGCTGGTGGTCTCCGCCCTGGTGATCAACTGGGCGATGATAAGCCTGGCGCACATAAAGTTCCGTCGTGCGAAACAGCAGCAGGGCGCTACAACGCGCTTCCCGGCCCTGCTCTACCCGGTGGGTAACTGGATCTGCCTGCTGTTCATGGCGGCGGTGCTGGTCATCATGCTGATGACCCCGGGCATGGCGATCTCGGTTTATCTGATCCCGGTTTGGATTGTCATCCTCGGGGTGGGTTACATGTTTAAACAGAAAAATGCGAAGACCATAAAAGCGCATTAATCCCCTCCCCTCTGCGCCCGACGGGCGCAGAGGGTTGTTACCTTCCTCACACTTTCCCGCCAATAGCCATTTCATCCATATCAGCGACGTTATACTGCAACGCATATTTTGCATAGGCAGCGAATAATTCTCTCCATACCGTAACTCAGAGAGACGTCGATGAATAACAACAAACTGTCAGTGAAAGAAAAGATCGGCTATGGGATGGGCGACGCCGGATGCAACATTATCTTTGGCGCCATCATGTTGTTTGTGAACTATTTCTATACGGACATTTTCGGCCTGGCGCCTGCGCTGGTGGGTGTCTTACTGCTTTCAGTACGCGTCATCGATGCGATTACCGATCCGATTATGGGTGCGATTGCCGATCGTACCCGCAGTAAGTATGGGCGATTTCGTCCATGGCTTTTGTGGATTGCCTTCCCTTATGCGCTGTTCAGCATCCTGATGTTCACCACGCCAGAATGGAGCTATAACAGCAAAGTTATCTATGCATTTGTTACCTATTTCCTGCTTTCACTGACCTATACGGCCATCAATATTCCGTACTGCTCGCTGGGTGGCGTCATCACCAACGACCCAAAAGAGCGTGTAGCCTGCCAGTCCTATCGCTTTGTCATGGTCGGTATTGCTACGCTCTTGCTGTCACTGACGCTGCTGCCCATGGCCGACTGGTTCGGCGGGGATAACAAAGCCAAAGGCTATCAGATGGCCATGACCGTACTGGCGCTGATTGGCACCTGCATGTTCCTGTTCAGCTTCTCTACCGTGCGCGAGCGCGTACGCCCGGCTGTACAGACCAATGACGAGCTGAAAAACGACCTTAAAGATGTCTGGAAGAACGATCAGTGGGTGCGCATTTTGCTACTGACCCTGTGTAACGTCTGCCCGGGCTTTATTCGCATGGCGGCCACCATGTATTACGTCACATGGGTCATGGGCCAGACGACCCACTTTGCCACCCTGTTTATCAGCCTTGGTGTTGTGGGCATGATGCTCGGTAGCGTGCTGGCAAAAGTGCTGACCGATCGCTGGTGCAAGCTGAAAGTGTTCTTCTGGACCAACATCGCGCTGGCGATCTTCTCCTGCGCATTCTATTTCTTTGATCCGAAAGCAACGACGACCATCGTGGTGCTTTACTTCCTGTTGAACATTCTTCACCAGATCCCGTCCCCACTGCACTGGTCTCTGATGGCCGATGTGGACGATTACGGCGAGTGGAAAACCGGCAAACGCATCACCGGGATCAGCTTCTCGGGCAACATATTCTTCCTCAAACTGGGGCTGGCGATTGCTGGTGCGATGGTCGGTTTCCTGCTCTCCTGGTACGGTTATGACGCCGGTGCAAAAGCGCAGAGCGCAGATGCCATTAACGGTATTGTGCTGCTCTTTACCATCATTCCAGGCGTCGGATATCTCATTACTGCGGGTGTGGTACGTCTGCTGAAAGTAGACCGTGAAACCATGAAGCAGATTCAGGAAGATCTGGAAAAACGCCGCAACAACTATCGCGAGCTGAATGACTATCAGGAACTTAAAGCCGCTGAGACTAAATAAGGAAAGCCTGATGCAAAACTGGCCAAACCCGTTTATTGAACAACGCGCAGACCCGTATATTCTGCGCCATGAAGGGCAATACTACTTTATCGCTTCCGTGCCGGAATATGACAGGCTCGAGATCCGCCGGGCCGATTCGCTGGAAGGGTTACGGAGCGCCGAACCGGTAGTGGTCTGGCGCAAGCCAGACAGCGGCCCGATGAGTGAGCTGATCTGGGCCCCGGAACTGCACTGCATCGACGGCATGTGGTACATCTACTTTGCCGCCACCCACACCCATGCGCTGGATAAGCTCGGCATGTTCCAGCACCGAATGTTTGCGCTGGAATGCACCGACAGCGACCCCCTTAGCGGCACCTGGCACGAAAAAGGCCAGGTGAAAACGCCCTTCGATACCTTCGCTTTGGATGCCACCACCTTCATGCATCAGGGCAAACGCTGGTATTTATGGGCGCAAAAAGCGCCGGATATCGCTGGAAACTCAAACCTGTATCTGTGTGAAATGGAGAATCCGTGGACGCTGAAAGGCGAGCCGGTGATGCTTAGCAAACCGGAGTATGACTGGGAATGTCGGGGATTCTGGGTCAACGAAGGCCCGGCGGTGTTATTCCACGGCGACCGGCTGTTTATCAGCTACTCCGCCAGCGCGACCGATGAAAATTACTGCATGGGACTGCTGTGGATTGACACACAAGCCGATCCGCATAACCCGGCTAACTGGCAGAAATCACCGCAGCCGGTGTTTACCACCAGCTATGAAAATCGCCAGTACGGGCCGGGACACAACAGCTTTACCCAGACCGCTGACGGGGAAGACGTGCTGATTTACCACGCACGAAACTACACCGAAATCGAAGGCGATCCGCTCTACGATCCGAACCGCCACACCCGCCTGAAGTTAGTTCGCTGGAAAGAAAACGGGATGCCCGATTTCGGCATCCCGTCAGCGGATACTGTCTAAACCAGCGCGCCGTAAATGGTCAGCAGCGCCACAATCACCACCACCGCAAAGGTGGTTTTTTTGGCCATCGAAACAGCCGCTTTTGGCGTTTCAATTTTGTCTGTATGCGGTTCACGCGCCAGCGAGAACTGAGCCAGACGCGTCAGCACCTGGTACTGGGAGGTGTGGCGATCGCCCAGTGAAGCAAACCATCCCGGCAGCGCTTTTTCGCCATGCCCGATCAGGGCATACACCACCCCGAACAGCCGCACCGGCAGCCAGTCCAGTACGTGCAGGATAGCATCAATGCCCGATTGCAAACGCTCATGCGGCGTCAGGTAGCGTGCCAGCCAGCTCTGCCAGGCACGTAAAAACGCGTAGCCCATCAGCAGCACCGGCCCCCACATTCCGCCCACCACGAACCAGAACAGCGGCGCCAGATAGTAGCGAAAATTAATCCACAGCAACGCGTTTTGCAGCTCGCGCAGAAACTCGCGCTCATTGCACTCCGGCGGCACGCCGTGGATCAGCGTCAGTTCGCTGGCCATCGCCCCGCGAGCATGGGCATCATCACGGGAGGCTGCCTTCAGATAGGCATGGTAATGAAGACGCACCTTGCCCGCGCCAATGCATAGCACGCCAAGCAGGATCCACACCACCAGCAGCGGAACGTTAAAAAAGAGGCCGTGCAGCGAACGCAGCAGCAGAAACACGCCCCCCATCACTGCACCCATCATCAACAGCGTACGCAGCGGGGAAAAATGACGGATACGGCGGAACAGCACTTCCATCCGGTGATCCAGTTGCCAGTGCTCACCCAGCTTGAATAAACGCTCAGCGGAGATCACCAGCAGCATGGTAAATAACGTCATGTCATCTCCTTATCTGACAGAGCGGTAAGCAAGGTTCTGAATCGTTCCCAGTTAAACGCCGGGCCGGGGTCAGTTTTTCGCTGCGGGGCAATATCGCTATGCCCGGTGATGTGCCCGGCCATGGCCGGATAGCGCTGCATCAGCATCCGCGTCAACGCGGCCAGTTGCTGATATTGCGCATCGGTATAGGGCAGCGTATCCGTCCCTTCCAGCTCAATGCCAATCGAAAAATCATTACAGCGTTCCCGTCCTTCATAGCAGGAGACTCCCGCATGCCAGGCTCGTTTATCAAAAGGAACATACTGGACGATTTCACCGTCGCGGCGAATCAGACAATGGGCTGAAACGCGCAGATGCGCTATTTCAGCAAAAAAGGGGTGAGCATCCGGATCGATTGTTCCGGTGAATAACGCATCAATCCACGGACCACCAAACTCGCCGGGCGGCAGGCTAATGTTGTGAACCACCAGCAGTGAGGGTGCCTCATCCTCAGGGCGGCAATCGTGGTGCGGCGAGGGTACATGCCGTGCATCCACCAGCCATCCATGTTCTAACTGCATGCAGGATCTCCTTAGATATGGTGCTGATTCCCGGTTCAGAGTAGCATGTTTCAATCTTATGATTCGTTACCAATTTGGAGTTTTATCATGCCGCCTCGCCGCTACAACCCCGACCACAGACGTGACGCGCTTCTGGAACGTATTAATCAGGATATCCCGGTAAGCGTCGCCCAGGCCCTGCGCGAAGATTTGGGTGGAGAGGTGGATGCCAGTAACGACATCACCGCCCAGTTGCTGGCGGAAGATGCGCGCTCCCATGCGGTCGTGATCACCCGCGAAGACGGCGTATTCTGCGGCAAACGTTGGGTTGAAGAGGTCTTTACTCAACTCGCAGGGGACGGTATTCAGGTAACCTGGCACGTCGAGGATGGCGACAGCATCACTGCCAATCAGCCTCTGTTTGAACTTGAAGGCGCCTCGCGGGTGCTGCTGACCGGCGAGCGCACCGCGCTTAATTTTGTTCAGACGCTTTCCGGCGTCGCCAGCGAAGTCCGCACCTATGTTGATCTGCTGGAAGGCACCCAAACGCAGCTGCTGGACACCCGCAAAACGCTACCCGGCCTGCGCACCGCGCTGAAGTATGCGGTACTGTGCGGCGGTGGTGCCAACCATCGCCTCGGGTTATCCGATGCCTTCTTAATTAAAGAGAACCACATTATCGCTTCTGGCTCTGTTCGTCAGGCAGTGGAAAAAGCCTTCTGGCTGCATCCGGATGTGCCGGTCGAGGTGGAGGTCGAAAGCCTGGAAGAGCTGGACGCGGCGCTGAAAGCGGGCGCGGACATTATCATGCTGGATAACTTCAAAACCGAGCAGATGCGCGAAGCCGTGAAACGCACTAACGGCCAGGCACGCCTGGAAGTGTCCGGCAATGTAACGCGCGAAACGCTGCGTGAGTTTGCCGAAACCGGCGTCGATTTTATCTCCGTTGGCGCGCTGACCAAACACGTGCGCGCCCTTGATCTGTCGATGCGCTTTCGTTAACTGACCGCCTGCCCGGCCTGCACTGGCCGGGTATCTCGACCCGCCTCGCAAATAAAATGTTCCGCGCTGTAACGCCCACATAATGCTCTGAATCCCGCATCACGAAACGATTTTTGTCGCTCGCCCGTTGCCCGACACGCTGCCACAGTAGCGCTGGTCAACATAAGGAGCGACCCATGGAAAGACAAAAAGGATTTACTCTCATCGAGCTAATGGTGGTCATCGGCATCGTTGCCATTCTTAGCGCCACCGGCATTCCGGCCTACCAGAACTACCTGCGTAAAGCCGCGCTGACTGACATGCTGCAAACCTTCCTGCCCTACCGTACCGCAGTCGAACTCTGCGCCCTGGATCATGGTGGAACGGACAGCTGCGATGCCAGCGTCAACGGTATTCCCTCCCCTGCCACCACTCGCTATGTCTCTGCCATGAGCATCGCCAAAGGCACGATTACCCTGACCGGCCAGGAGAGCCTGAATGGTCTGGAGGTGGTGATGACCCCGGTCTGGGATAGCAGCAACGGTATCACCGGCTGGACACGCGTCTGCACCGTTGGCGAAGACAGCGCGCTTAAGCAGGCCTGCGAAGATGTGTTCCGCTTTAGCGCCGTTGAGGAGAGCGGGCAATGAATCCAGACAAACTGATGGCGCTTTGTCAGCGCCACAATGCCCTGCTGCTGACCAGCGACACCGAGACGATAGACATTGCGGTTATCGGCACACCCGAGCCGACGATGTTAGAAGCACTGCGTTTCGCCACCCAGAAACGGGTCAACATCGAGTGCTGGACCCGCGAAAAAATGGAAAAACACCGACAAACCGCCACGCTGTCGCATCTACCCGTCATTGCTGGCGCGGCAAACTCGGCGGTTGAGATCCTCAATCGCACCCTGATTCAGGCGCTGAACCAGCGGGCCTCAGATATTCATATCGAGCCCGCCGAGGAAAGCTGGCAGATCCGACTGCGCATCGATGGCGTTCTGTATCCCCAGCAGCCGCTCTCTTCTCCCCTGGGCACCACGCTTATCGCCCGGCTGAAGGTGCTGGGCAACCTGGATATCGCTGAGCGACGACTGCCTCAGGATGGACAATTTACGGTCGAACTCACCGGCTCACCGGTGTCGTTTCGCATTGCCACGCTCCCCTGTCGCAGCGGGGAAAAGATCGTTCTGCGACTCCTGCAGCAGGAGCAACAGGCGCTTTTACTCGATCAATTGGGGATGAGTGAAACGCAGCAGCGGCTGTTTGCCAGCGCACTGCACAAACCACAAGGCCTGATACTGGTGACCGGCCCCACCGGCAGCGGCAAAACCGTGACCCTTTACAGCGCGCTGCAGGCACGCAACACGCCAGCAGTTAACATCTGCAGCGTTGAGGATCCGGTGGAAATCCCGCTGGAAGGGCTGAACCAAACCCCGGTCAATCCCCGGGCGGGCTTAACCTTTCAAAATGTACTGCGCGCGCTGCTACGCCAGGATCCGGATATCATCATGGTCGGTGAAATACGCGACGGCGAAACAGCAGAGATCGCCATGAATGCGGCACAGACCGGGCATCTGGTGCTGTCGACCCTGCACACCAATTCGACGGCAGAAACGCTGGTGCGCCTTCAGCAGATGGGGGTAGCGCACTGGATGATCGCCTCAGCCCTGTCTTTGGTTATTGCCCAGCGACTGGTACGTCGCCTTTGCCCGCACTGCCGTAAGCAGGCCCACCGGGAAGCGCCCCTGCCCGATGCGTTATGGCCCCGGCCTCTGCCACACTGGCAGCCCGCCGGTTGCGACCGTTGCTATCACGGCTTTTATGGCCGCGTGGCGATCTTTGAGGTACTGGTTATCACCCGCGAGCTGCGAACGGCCATCGCCAACGGCGCGGCCGTGGAAGAGATCGACAAGCTTGCCCGACAATCGGGCATGACCACGCTGTTTGAACATGGGTGCATGGCGGTTGAGCAGGGCAAAACTACCCTCGAAGAGCTGGTCCGGGTGCTGGGTGTACCGGATGGCCAGTAATCAACTCTGGCGCTGGCGCGCCCTCAGCCTACAGGGTGAATGCCAGCAGGGCGCACTGTGGGCGCCCGATCGAGACACCGCATCGGCTGTGCTGCGGGATAAAGACCTGTTACCGCTTGAGCTTAAGCGGGGTGCACGGCCTACCCCACGCTGGCAGCCGCAGCATCGCTATGAGGTGATTCACCAGTTGGCGACGCTGCTGCAGGCAGGGTTAACGCTGTCGGCAGGTCTGGATCTTCTGGCGCAGCAGCACCCGGCCAGACACTGGCAGGCGCTGCTGCAAAGCCTTGCCGACGATCTCAGCGCCGGGTGCGCGTTTTCAGATGCGCTGAAAAAGTGGCCGAATGTCTTTCCACCGCTCTACGTTTCAATGATGAAAACCGGGGAGCTGACGGGCAAACTCGACGAGTGCTGTCGTCAGCTGGCGCAACAGCAAAAAACGCAGCAGCAGCTTAGTGCGAAGGTAAAAAAGGCACTGCGCTATCCGGTCATTATTCTCACGCTGGCCGTTGCCGTGGTGCTGGCTATGGTGACGCTGGTGCTGCCGGAGTTTGCCGGGATCTATAAAACCTTCAATACGCCCTTACCGGCCCTGACCCAGGCCGTGATGGGGATAGCGAGTTTTCTCCAGGAGCGGGGCGTGGCGCTGGTGCTGTTCCTGCTGGTTACCGTGATGGGTCTGCTTACTGTACGCCGTCATCGTCGATGGCGCGTTGCCACTCAGCGCCTGATGCTGCGCTGCCCGATAATCGGCTCACTCGCGCGCGGGCAAAAATTAAGTCAGATCTTTACCGTGCTGTCGCTGACGCAGCAGGCGGGTATTGCTTTTTTGCAGGGGCTGGAAAGCACTGAAGAGACGCTGGAGTGCCCTTTCTGGAAGGAAAAATTACAGGCGATTCATCAGCGCGTGACGCAGGGGTCGCCCATCTGGTCAGCCCTGAATGATGCCCAGGTATTCACACCGCTGTGCATTCAGTTGGTACGTACCGGCGAAGCTTCGGGCGCGCTGGACACGATGTTGCGTAATCTGGCACAGCATCATAATGAACAAACCTTTCAGCAGGCGGATAATCTGGCCTCGCTGCTGGAACCGTTGCTGTTGATCGTCACGGGGGTCATTATCGGTACGCTGGTGGTGGCGATGTACCTGCCCATTTTCCACCTGGGGGATGCGATGGGGGCGGGATAACGCTGGCGCGTGAGAGCGCCAGCGAGAGAGGCTTACAGGCTATTGAAAACGCGGTTTTCCTGTTCCTGCACGCGGATAAAGGTTGTGCGCTTGGTCAGCTCTTTCAGGCGTTCAGCACCCACGTAGGTGCACGCAGAACGCAGGCCACCGAGGATGTCACGCGCGGTTAGATCAACCGGGCCGCGCAGTGGCAGTTTCACGGTTTTACCTTCTGCGGCGCGATACTGGGCAACACCACCGACGTGACGGTTCATCGCAGACTCAGAGCTCATGCCGTAGAACAGCATGAATTTCTCGCCGTTTTCTTCCACTACGGTACCGCCGCTCTCTTCGTGACCTGCCAGCATACCGCCGAGCATCACGAAGTCAGCGCCGCCGCCGAAGGCTTTCGCTACGTCACCTGGCATGGTGCAACCGCCGTCGCTGACGATCTGACCGCCAAGACCGTGGGCGGCATCGGCACACTCAATGACAGCAGACAGTTGCGGGTAACCCACGCCCGTTTTAACACGCGTGGTGCACACGGAGCCTGGGCCGATACCCACTTTGACAATATCGGCGCCGGAGAGGATCAGCTCTTCACACATCTCACCTGTCACCACGTTACCGGCGATAATGGTTTTGGTCGGCCAGGCTTGACGCGCTTTGCTGACAAAACGGACGAAGTGTTCGGAGTAACCGTTCGCCACGTCAATGCAGAGGAAATTAAGCGCCGGGTTCGCCGCCAGGATCTGTTTCGTTTTCTCAAAATCAGCGTCGGAGGTACCCGTAGAGACCATCACATGCTTTAACACTTCAGCAGGGGCAGATGCGACAAATGCATTCCACTCTTCCACGCTATAGTGTTTATGCACTGCCGTCAGGATCTCAAAGCTTGCCAGCGCGGTCGCCATCGCGAAGGTCCCGACGGAGTCCATATTGGCTGCGATGATCGGCACGCCAGACCAGGTCTGACCGGAATGCTTAAAGGTAAATTGACGTTCGAGCTCAACGTCAGAGCGACTTTTCAGAGTGGAACGTTTAGGGCGGATAAGAACGTCTTTGAAACCTAACTTCAGATCTTCTTCGATACGCATTTGCAGATTCCTGGGGTACTGGGGTAAATGTCGAAAAACGAAACACACAACTCCAGTGACGTTATCATACGCACTAATCGTTGCTCCGCAAGACTGCGAAAATCACTTTTTTTACGCTACAATCCTATAAATTTACCTGAGCAAAGCCAGGTAAAAAGCGTCAACGATTATCTGTTATATGAATTCAATTTAAGCGGCTGATTTTGATAATGAATATTTCCCAGGATTTAATTTAATGGGGTATACCGTCGCGTTAACGGGCGGCATCGGAAGTGGCAAAAGCACCGTCGCCGACACATTTTCTCGTCTGGGCGTCAACGTTATTGATGCCGATATCATTGCCCGACAGGTGGTAGAACCCGGCACACCCGCACTGCGTGCTATCGCCGAACATTTCGGCGGTGAACTCATCGGGCCCGAGGGCACCCTTAATCGCCGAAAGCTGCGCGAACGTATTTTTGCTCATCCTGAAGAAAAAGCCTGGCTTAACGCCCTGCTCCACCCGCTGATCCAGCAGGAGACCCAGAGGCAGATGCGGGAAGCGACCTCACCGTATGTCCTGTGGGTTGTACCGCTGCTGGTGGAAAATCAGCTACATAAAAAAGCCGATCGGGTTCTGGTGGTCGATGTCTCTGTAGACACCCAAATTCAGCGCACCATGGCACGCGATAACGTCGCACGCGAACATGCCGAACAAATTCTTGCCGCGCAGGCCACGCGTGAAGCGCGCCTGGCCGTCGCGGATGATGTTATTGATAATAATGGCGCACCGGATGCCATTGCATCGGATGTTGCTCGTCTGCATCAGCAATACCTGGCGTATGCTGCTCAGGCCGTTTTACAGGAAAACCATAATGTACACCCACGTTCTTTTTGAGCATCCCCTCAACGAAAAAATGCGTACCTGGCTGCGTATTGAGTTTTTAATTCAGCAGCTTTCCAGCCAGCTTCCGGTTCACGACCACACCACTGCCCTGCATTTTTTCCGTAACGTAGGCGACCTTCTGGATGTGTTAGAGCGTGGCGAAGTGCGGACTGAACTGCTGAAAGAGCTGGAACGCCAGCAGCGTAAATTACAGGCCTGGGCGGAGGTGCCCGGCGTAGACAACAGCCGTATCGACGCCCTGCGCCAGCAGCTGAAACAGAGCAGCGGAATTCTGATGGCCGCGCCGCGCGTGGGCCAGTTTCTGCGTGAAGACCGTCTGGTGGCGCTGGTCCGCCAGCGCCTGAGCATTCCCGGCGGCTGCTGCAGCTTCGATTTGCCGACTCTGCATATCTGGCTGCATATGCCGCAGGAGCAGCGCGACACTCAGGTACAGGGCTGGATTGATAGCCTTGAGCCAGTGCATCAGGCGCTGTCGTTGATCCTCGATCTGATCCGCAACTCTGCACCGTTTCGTAAGCAAACCAGCCTGAACGGCTTTTACCAGGACAATGGCGACGATGCCGACCTGCTGCGCTTACAGCTGCGCCTCGCCGATCAGCTTTATCCGCAAATTTCCGGGCACAAGAGCCGCTTTGCGATTCGTTTTATGCCGCTCGACAGTGAAAATGGCCTCGTGCCTGAACGCCTCGACTTTGAACTGGCGTGTTGTTAAGGAGCCATGATGTCTGATATTACCAGCGTAAACTGCCCCACCTGCGGGAAGCCCGTCATCTGGGGCGAACAAAGCCCGTTTCGTCCTTTCTGCTGCAAACGCTGCCAGCTGATCGATCTTGGCGAATGGGCTGCAGAAGAGAAACGCATTCCCAGCGCAGGCGATCTGTCTGACAGCGACGACTGGAGCGAAGAGCAGCAGTAAGGTCACGATGGCCTGCCGGTACGTCGACAGGCAGGCCCGTTAATTCTGCACTAAGCGGGCAATAATGGGTTCATTTGCCGGCGGGAACTTATCCGCATCCTCCGCACTCAGCGTAACCCAGTTGCCTGGCTGCCCTTCTCTCCCCCACGGCTCGCCTTCCCAGCTTTCGACCAGCCAGAACCACAGGGTGATGTGGCGATCGGGAAAGGTATATTCCAGCTTATCAAATAGCGTTGCACCCAGCGGGGTGATCCCCACCTCTTCCTGGAGTTCACGGGTCAGCGCCTGCTCCGGCGTTTCGCCTGACTCGATCTTACCGCCAGGGAATTCCCACTTGTTGGCCATATGGGCATCGGCCGCGCGCTGGGTGATGAAGAATTGATTGTGTGAATTGCGGATAATCCCGACAGCGATTTGCAGTATTTTCATTGTGTTACGTCCATAAAAAAGGCGCAGATATCTGCGCCTTTTCAGTGTGTTAAATGCTTAGCTCAGACGGCCATGGCACTGTTTATATTTTTTACCGGAACCACACGGGCACGGATCGTTACGCCCAACCTTACGATCGCCGGACTGCTCGGCAATAGCGGCTGCCGCTGCGGCTTCGTCGTCCTGATGGCTGAGCTGTTGCATCTGTGCCAGACGTTCGGCTTCTTCACGACGCTGCTGCTCCATCTCTTCAACTTCTTCCGGCATGCGCACCTGCACCTTGCTCAGGGTACTGATCACTTCGTATTTCAGTGATTCCAGCATTGAGGCAAACATCGCAAAGGATTCACGTTTGTACTCCTGCTTCGGATCTTTTTGCGCATAGCCGCGCAGATGGATCCCCTGACGCAGGTAATCCATTGCCGCCAGGTGCTCTTTCCACAGGGAGTCCAGCGTTTGCAGCATCACGCCTTTTTCGAAGTGGCGCATCATCTCTGCACCCACCACTTCTTCTTTACGCTTGTAGACTTCCAGCGCGTTGGCGAAGATACGTTCACGCAGCGTCTCTTCATGCAGCTCTGGCTCTTTATCCAGCCACTCCTGAATTGGCAGCTCGAGGTCAAAGTCATTTTTCAGACGCGCCTGCAGACCCTCGATATCCCACATCTCTTCCAGCGACTGCGGTGGAATGTGTCCATCAATTGTCGCTTTAAAGACGTCTTCACGAATGCTGTTAATGGTTTCGCTTACGTCGGATACGTCCAGCAATTCGTTACGCTGGGTATAGATGGCGCGACGCTGATCGTTCGCCACATCATCGTATTCCAGCAGTTGCTTACGAATATCAAAGTTACGGCTTTCAACTTTACGCTGTGCGTTAGCGATAGCCTTGGTCACCCACGGGTGTTCAATCGCTTCGCCCGGTTTCATGCCCAGCTTACGCATCATGCCTGACACACGGTCGGAGGCAAAAATACGCATCAGCGCATCTTCCATCGACAGGTAGAAGCGAGATGAACCGGCATCACCCTGACGACCCGCACGGCCGCGCAGCTGGTTATCGATACGACGAGATTCGTGACGTTCAGTACCGATGATATGCAGACCACCTGCAGCCAGCACTGCATCATGACGAATCTGCCACTCAGCTTTAATCTGCGCGACCTGCTCCGGCGTTGGGTTTTCCAGCTCGGCCAGTTCAGCCTGCCAGCTGCCGCCCAGCATAATATCAGTACCACGACCGGCCATGTTGGTGGCGATAGTCACAGCTGACGGATAGCCCGCCTGGGCAACGATGTCCGCTTCTTTGGCGTGGAACTTGGCGTTCAGTACGTTGTGTTTGATACCGGCTTTGGTCAGTTCATCGGAGACCACTTCTGATTTTTCAATCGAAATCGTCCCCACCAGCACCGGCTGACCCGCAGCGGTACGATCGCGGATATCTTCAATGATAGCCTGAATTTTTTCTGCTTCGGTCATGTAAACCAGATCCGGCATGTCTTTACGGATCATCGGACGGTTGGTCGGCACCACAACGGTATCCAGCTTGTAGATAGAGCTGAATTCGAAGGCTTCCGTATCCGCCGTACCGGTCATCCCCGCCAGCTTCTCGTACAGACGGAAGTAGTTCTGGAAGGTAATGGACGCCAGCGTCTGGTTCTCATTCTGGATGTCGACTTGCTCTTTTGCTTCGACGGCCTGATGCAGGCCATCGGACCAGCGACGACCCTGCATGGTACGACCGGTGTGTTCGTCAACGATAATGACTTCGCCATCTTTGACGATGTAATCAACATCACGGGTAAACAGCACGTGCGCGCGCAGGGCAGCAGTGACGTGGTGCATCAGCATAATGTTAGTCGGGGAGTAGAGTGACTCGCCTTCGTCCATAATGCCCTGATTCACCAGCAGCTCTTCGATCTGAACCAGACCGCGTTCGGTCAGGTTAACCTGACGCGCTTTTTCGTCCACGGAGAAGTGGCCTTCACCCTGGAAAGTATCGGAGTCTTCTTTTTCCTGACGAATCAGGTGTGGAATGATTTTGTCGACTTTGCGATACATCTCGGAGCTGTCTTCAGCCGGGCCGGAGATGATCAGCGGCGTACGCGCTTCATCGATCAGGATGGAGTCCACCTCATCCACCAGCGCATAGTGCAGTTTACGCTGGACGCGCTCTTCCGGGCTAAATGCCATGTTATCGCGCAGGTAGTCGAAGCCGTATTCGTTGTTAGTGCCGTAGGTGATATCCGCGCCGTAGGCTTCACGTTTTGCCGGTGCAGGCAGACCGGACATGTTGATCCCGACGCTCATGCCGAGGAATTCGAACAGCGGGCGGTTATTTTCGGCATCACGCTGTGCCAGATAGTCGTTGACGGTCACGACGTGAACGCCTTTCCCGGACAGAGCATTCAGATAAGCTGGCAGGGTTGCGGTCAGGGTTTTACCTTCACCGGTACGCATCTCTGCGATGCAGCGATCGTTCAGCACCATGCCGCCCAGCAGCTGCACGTCAAAGTGACGCATATTGAATACGCGCTTACTCGCCTCACGAACAACGGCGAACGCTTCCGGGATCAGGCTTTCAACGGTTGCGCCTTTCTCAAGACGGGCACGGAATTCGACGGTTTTCGCTTTCAGCTCGTCATCGGAGAGTTTTTCCATCTCCGGTTCCATGGCATTGATCACCGTGACAGCTTTGCGCATACGGCGCAGGGTACGATCGTTACGACTACCGAAAACTTTAGTTAATAATTTGATTAGCATAATAAATTCTCAAACGCCCCATCATGGGCAGTTAAATTAAGGTACTGAAAAGGGTTAATTTAGCTGAGGCGTTGAGGTCCGGCACGGATACCCTGTACCTGGCTAATCCAGGCGGATACTGAAAAGGCGGGTTGCGGTTCAAACGTGGCAACGGTGATCTGGCGAACGATCGCCGGCGGTTTGCTCTGCAGGGTTAACAGCGTGTTGAGCGTATCGAGCAGGGCAAGATGGTGCGCCTGAACCGGCAGAGATTCTTCGACGGCAGGCAACGCCTGCGGTGCCATCGCGAAAGAGAGATGACGAATAACCGTGCGAATCGCATGCTGGTGCCAGTAATCCACCGTAAAGTTCGGGCGGCGTTTTGCTTCCAGAAGTGCAAGGTTGGTGAAATTGACCCGCGTGGTTAAATCGTGCCGGGTGGTGCTGGCTTTTGCAGGGGTAGCAGCTTCGGCGTTACTGCTGAGCGCGGGCAAGCCGAAGCTCGCCGCGACCATCCCCAAAAGGAGATGCGGCCAGAAGTAACGTCTGCCAAATTGTCGCCAGCGCGTCAGAATTCCGCTCAATTGCCCCACCACGATAGGTCAGCCTTCAGGCTCACCGAATGATTTTATTTATTTTCGCGCCCAGATAGTACCACTAAAGCCACTGCGCAGCAGCAGTATTGAGACGCGGAGGAGGTTAAAAATCGCGAAGAAATCAGCAAACATGCGATTGACTGCAGCAATTTCGGAGGGAAAAAAACAAAAACGACTGGTCTTCCTGGCCGGAGAGAGTGCCAGGTCAACCAGTCGCATTGATATAACGGAAGTACCGTTACGCCAGGACCGTTTTCGGAGCTTTGAATGCCAGAGGCAGTTCTGCTTCGTCTTCGAAGGTCACAAATTCCCAGGCTTCCTGTTTTGCCAGAACAGCCTGCAGCAATTTGTTATTCAGCGCATGACCGGATTTGAACGCGGTAAATGCACCAATAATATTGTGACCACACATAAACAGGTCGCCGATCGCATCCAGCATTTTGTGACGAACGAATTCATCTTCAAAACGCAGGCCGTCTTCGTTCAGTACGCGATAATCGTCAACAACGATGGCACAATCGAAGCTGCCGCCCAGGCACAAGCCGCGGGACTGCAGATATTCGATATCACGCATGAAACCGAAAGTACGGGCACGACTGATCTGACGCAT
Organism: Silvania hatchlandensis; assembly: GCF_025564065.1. Taxonomy (GTDB): domain Bacteria; phylum Pseudomonadota; class Gammaproteobacteria; order Enterobacterales; family Enterobacteriaceae; genus Enterobacter; species Enterobacter hatchlandensis. Next base: position 113,991 of record NZ_JAMGZK010000047.1, read on the forward strand.
AAACGCATCAGCAGAGAAGTTCATCGCATAGCGCTGGGTGCTGGCGTCAATCGCCGGATGGTTAAAGTCGATGGTAAAGTCCAACGAAAAACCATTAAACGGCTTGAACTCAGCCCACTTGTCGCCATCCTGAACGCGAACCGTCTCTTTGATACGCACGAATTTCTTCGCGCAGTTCAATTCTTCGATGCCGGCATCCAGCAACAAATAAACAAACGGTGCAGCGCTGCCATCCATGATCGGGATTTCTGGCGCATCGACTTCAATAACAATGTTGTCGATCCCCAGACCCGCCAGAGCGGCATTCAGGTGTTCTACGGTAGAAATCCGTACGTCATGCTCATTGACCAGGCAAGTACAGAGCATAGTATCACGCACAGATTTGGCATCAGCCGGGAAATCTACCGGTGGATTCAAGTCGGTGCGACGATAGATGACCCCGGTATTGGCCGACGCAGGGCGCAACGTCAGTGTGACTTTTTTGCCGGTATGTAAACCGACGCCAGTCGCCTGAACGATACGTTTTAATGTCCTTTGTTTGATCATCGTATAATCTCGCCAAATTACTTATCCAACCGAGAGTGTATATCACTATCGGCAGGCCAGTTTAGCACAAAGAGCGTAAATGCCCTAATTCCAGTCAATTCTTAGTCAGCTTGCTTACGCAGGAACGCTGGAATATCTAGATAATCAGGCTCTTTTTGGGTCTGCGGTGTACTGTCGTTCACCACTTTCGCCGCCGGTTTTTGCTCCTGCGTCAGCGGCGACATGCCGTGCTGCGGGTAGCGGTCCATGACAGGCTGCTGTGCAGGCTTGTTGGTGACCAAAGTGATCTCAGGACGTTTGTCCATGCCGATACCGGTCGCAACAACGGTCACGCGCAGTTCATCATTCATTTCTGGGTCAAGTGAGGTACCAATTACCACGGTTGCATTATCAGATGCAAACGCACGGATGGTGTTACCCACGGTTTCAAATTCATCCAGACGCAGGTCGAAGCCCGCAGTGATGTTAACCAGCACGCCGCGCGCGCCAGACAGATCGATATCTTCCAGCAGCGGAGAAGAGATAGCCATTTCAGCCGCTTCTTCTGCACGGTCTTCGCCTTTCGCCACGCCGGAACCCATCATCGCGTAGCCCATTTCGGACATCACTGTGCGCACGTCAGCAAAGTCGACGTTCATCAGACCCGGACGGGTGATCAGTTCTGCGATACCCTGTACAGCGCCTTTTAAGACATCGTTCGCGGCGCCAAAAGCGTCCAGCAGAGAGATGCCACGGCCCAGCACTTTCAGCAGCTTGTCGTTCGGGATGGTAATCAGCGAGTCCACGTGTTTGGACAGCTCGGTGATACCCTGCTCCGCGAATGCCATACGCTTCTTGCCTTCAAAGTTGAAAGGCTTCGTCACGACAGCAACGGTCAGGATACCTAAATCTTTAGCGACTTCAGCAACCACTGGCGCAGCACCCGTGCCGGTACCCCCGCCCATGCCTGCAGCGATAAACACCATGTCTGCACCATCCAGCGCAGCGCGCAGCGCTTCGCGGTCTTCTTCTGCTGCATTACGGCCGACTTCAGGGTTTGCCCCAGCGCCAAGACCTTTCGTAATGCCACCACCGATTTGGATCGTCTGGCCAACGGCCGTTTTACGCAGCGCCTGTGCGTCGGTGTTGACTGCAAAGAATTCAACACCTTCAATGCGCTCGCGCACCATATGCTCTACAGCATTACCGCCGCCGCCACCGACGCCGATGACTTTAATCACCGCGTCGTTGGTCAGTTCCATAGGTTCAAACATAGTTTCTCTCCGTTTTGTGCCTGTCGCCTGAAACCGTAAATGTTCACCGGTCTCTTACTAAAATTAAAATTCTTTTCGCAGCCAGGTGTTGATTCGTTTGATCCACGAACCGACTGACACGCGTTTTTCTACTTCTGCTTCACCACTGAGGTGGGTCTCCTTCCCGTAGTGAAGCAAGCCCACGGCCGTCGAATAATACGGCTCCTGAGCATAATCCGTCAGACCGGTGATGTTCAACGGGGCGCCAATTCGCACCTGCGTATGGAACACGCGCTGCGCACAGGCTGCAAGACCTTCAATTTGCGCTGCACCGCCGGTTAACACAATTCCCGCCGCAAGATGATGTTTCACGCCCTGCTGGCGAAGCTGTTCCTGTAATTGCAAAATCTCTTCGTTGACCAGGTTAAGCAGCTCGGTATAACGCGGCTCAATGACCTCGGCCAGTGTCTGGCGCTGCAGGCTGCGCGGCGGACGACCGCCAACGCTCGGCACTTCAACGCTCTCATCTTTGCCCACAATGGAGCCTAATGCACAGCCGTGACGCACCTTAATGGCTTCTGCATCACTTGGCGGAGTGCCAAAGGCATAAGCGATATCGCTGGTGACCACATTCCCGGCATAAGGGATTACTTTGGTATGGCGCAGCGCGCCACCCGTGTAGACGGCGATGTCCATAGTACCACCACCGATATCCACCACACAGACACCCAGCTCACGTTCGTCCTCAGTTAGCACGGAATAACTCGCGGCCAGACCGGCGAAGATAAGTTGGTCAACTTTCAGACCACAACGTTCAACCGCTTTGACGATGTTTTTCGCCATATCGTTGTGACATGTGATCAAGTGCACTTTTGCCTGCATACGCACGCCGGAAAGTCCGACAGGATTTTTGATGCCTTCCTGATAGTCGATGGCATATTCCTGTGGGATTACGTGCAGAACGCGATGTTCATCGCGTACGCGTACCGACTTCGCCGTATGCACCACGTTTTCGACGTCTTCCTGCGAAACTTCTTCTTCTGAGATCGGCACCATCCCGATCTCATTCTGGCAGCTAATGTGCTTGCCAGAGAGCGCCAGATACACGGAGGAAATCTGGCAATCTGCCATCAATTCAGCCTGGTCGATGGCGCGCTGCACGCATTTCACCACCGACTCGAGGTCGTTTACCCCACCTTTATCCATACCACGAGACGGGCAACTGCCCACACCAATGATATTGACCATACCGTCGGGCAGAACTTCCCCTACTAAAGCGGCAACCTTCGCGGTGCCAATCTCCAGTCCAACTACCAGTTTTCTGTCCGTCGCCTTGATCATTGTTGTTCTGCCTGTACCTGTGCCTGATTCTGTTGCTGATTAGGTTCCTCAACCGGTGCCGGGATCCACCCGACCGATGCGCCTGAGTCATAGCGCAAATCAACGTAGCTTATCCGTTTGCCTTCGGCCTGAGCGTGCTGCTGCAGAACCGGATAGAGTTCTACAAAACGTCCCAGGCGCTTCATCGTGTCACCGCGACCAAGATTCAGCTTAATGTCGTTCGTTAGCGTCAACTGCCATGAACGACGCGCCGTCATCGCCGCTTCTTTTAAGTTAAAGCGATCTTTCGCCAGAACCTGCCCCATGGTGCGAAAACCGTCTAACACTTCGTTTTCGCTACCTTCCGGGCCATACAACAGAGGTAAATTATTCTTGCTGACACGATCGGCGGGAACGCTGAAGGAATTTCCATCTACGTCAACCATATGCTGATCATTCCAACGTGCAATGGGTACATATTCAACCAGATGAATCTTCAATTCATCGGGCCACTGCTTTCTGACGCTTGCCTGCTTAATCCACGGCAGACGTTCGATTTGACTCTGGATGATATTCACATCTTGCGTCATAAACGTACCCGGCGAGCCTAACGCCAGAATCGACTGACGGATATCATCGTTGCGCGTGTAGTGGCGGTCGCCCGTGACGACCAGCTTCGACAGAGGCAGACGTTGTGCATCTTCCATCCAGCCGAGCACCATCCAGCCGCTGACAAACACGGTACACAGCACGGCGAGCAGGAAGGTAATCCCTGCAAGACGCGTTCCATTGCTCCGCCGTGAAGAATATTCTTCTTCCTCTTCCTCGCGGTTTCGCGTGTTCAGCGCAGCCTGAGACATATCAGCCTGCCTGGTCCAGAATGCGCACGACTAACTGCGAAAAACTCATTCCCGCCTGACGCGCCGCCATCGGCACCAGACTGTGGCTGGTCATACCTGGAGAAGTATTGGCTTCCAGCAGGTAGAATTGCCCGTCACTGTCCTGCATCACGTCAATCCGTCCCCAGCCCTGACAGCCCAGCATATTCCAGGCTTTGAGTACCAGAATGCGCAAATCAGCGTCTTGTTCAGCCTCGAGACCACTTGGGCAAAAATATTGCGTCTCATCAGAGAGATACTTCGCCTCATAATCATAGAAGGTTCCGGCTGGTTGGATACGAATTGACGGTAAAATTTCTTCGCCCAGCATCGCAACGGTGAATTCGGGTCCACTGAGCCATTTTTCGATGAGTACTTCTTCATCGTGTTGAAATGCCAGCGCTAATGCAGATGTTAAATCAGCCGCACATTCAACTTTGGACATGCCCACGCTGGAGCCTTCACGGCTGGGCTTCACAATGACCGGTAAACCGAGTTCGGCGATCTGTGCGTTTACGCTGGCATCAAGGCCTCGCGTAAACTCGCGACGCGTCAGTGCTACCCATGGCGCGACCGGCAGACCCGCGCCCTGCCACAGCAATTTGCTGCGCAGTTTATCCATCGAAATGGCCGACGCCATGACGCCGCTACCGGTATAAGGCAGGCCGATCACATCCAGCAACCCCTGCAGCGTGCCATCTTCACCGCCGCGACCGTGTAGTGCGATAAAGACTTTATCAAAGCCCATCTCTTTCAGGCGCGTCACGTCCGTCTCTTTTGGATCGATCGGGTGTGCATCGACGCCGCCTTCACGGAGCCCTGCCAGTACAGCGGCGCCGGAATTCAGGGAAACCTCGCGCTCGGCGGAAGTGCCGCCAAACAGGACCGCGATTTTATCAGCCATGACGCTCTTCCTCCGAAATTTGCGGCTTAAGTTTGATTTCAGCCAGGCTACGGGCGATCTTGCCGATATTTCCCGCACCTTGCACCAGAATCAAATCATTGCCGGTCAGCACAGGGGCAAGCATCGCCGCCGCCTGGGCATGGTCGGAGACCAGAATCGGGTCAATCTTGCCGCGGCCACGGATGGTACGGCACAGGGAGCGACTGTCCGCACCCGGTATCGCCGCTTCGCCTGCCGCGTACACGTCCAGCATCAGCAGCGTATCGACCTGCCCCAGCACGTTGGCAAAGTCGTCGTAAAGATCGCGAGTACGCGTATAGCGGTGCGGCTGGAACAGCATCACCAAATTTTTATCCGGCCATCCCGCGCGCGCCGCTTTGATGGTGGCCTCGACTTCAGTCGGGTGATGCCCGTAGTCATCAACCAGCATCGCAGTACCGCTTTTACCGTTAACGGCTTCCAGTGGGAATTCGCCGAGGAAATCAAAACGACGACCGGTCCCCTGGAAGCTTTCCAGTGCCCGTAAAATGGCCTCGTCTTCAATTCCCTCTTCCGTTGCCACCGCCACGGCAGCTGCGGCGTTCAACGCATTATGGCGACCGGGCGCGTTCAGGGTAACGCGGATACTCTCTTTATCCTGTCGCACCAGGGTGAAATGCCCCTGGGCGCCTGTCTGCTGATAGTCTTCCAGGCGCACGTCGGCATCGTCACTGAAACCGTACGTGGTGGTCTGACGCCCGACACGCGGCAACAGCTCGCGGATCACCGGGTCATCAACGCACATTACCGCACGGCCATAAAACGGCAGGTTGTGCAGAAAGTTGATAAAGGTCTGTTTTAAATTTTCGAAATCGCCCTGGTAGGTATCCATATGGTCGGCTTCGATGTTGGTCACAATTGCCACCATCGGCTGCAGATGCAGGAACGATGCATCGCTCTCATCCGCTTCAGCGATCAGGTAGCGGCTGTGACCCAGGCGCGCATGCACGCCAGCGGCTTTTACCAGCCCGCCATTGACGAAGGTCGGATCGAGACCGGCTTCAGCATAAATACTGGAGACCATCGCCGTAGTGGTGGTTTTGCCATGGGTGCCTGCAACGGCGATACCATGACGAAAACGCATCAGCTCAGCCAGCATCTCTGCGCGGCGGATCACCGGGATACGCGCGTCGTGCGCAGCGACGATCTCAGGGTTGTCCGCAGAGATGGCGCTGGAAACCACCACGACGCTCGCGTCGAGGACGTTTTCCGGGCGATGGTTAAAATAAATGGTCGCGCCAAGTGACGCCAACTGTTGCGTAACAGGGTTCGGCGCCAGATCGGAACCGCTGATCTGGTAACCTTCATTCGCCAGCACTTCGGCAATACCGCCCATACCGGCGCCGCCGATGCCAACAAAGTGAATGTGCCGGACGCGACGCATCTCGGGCACGATTGAACGCAGTTTCGCCAGTTGTTGTGTATTCATTCTCTAAACGCCATCGACTACTTCAAAAAATTCGTGCAGCGCAACACGCGCTGCGAGGGTTAAGCCTGTGCTGCCAGGCTCACTTCTTTCGCCACCCGTTCCGTTGCATCCGGGATCGCGGCCGCACGTGCGTGCTGCGCCATCTCCAGCAAGGTCTCCCGGTTCCAGCCCGCCAGGGTAGTGGCGACCGCATCAGCGGTAAACTGCGGCTGTTCAAATATTTTTGCGGCACCGGCTTTCTCAAGCGGCAGTGCATTCCAGTACTGCTGCCTGTCTTTGTGCTGGAACGGCACAAACAGCGCCGGTAACCCTGCGGCAGCAATTTCGCTCACCGTCAGCGCACCGGAGCGGCAGACCACGACATCGGCCCAGGCATAGGCTGCTGCCATATCGTCGATAAATTCTGTCACTTTATGCTGCGCCTGACCCGCGTCGGCATACGCTTGCTCGACCGTTTGCTGCGCACCTTTACCGCTTTGATGCCAGATGGTCACCGCGTCGCCGAGCTTCGCGGCCACCTGCGGCAGGGTCTGGTTCAGAATACGCGCCCCCTGAGAGCCGCCCACCACCAGCACGCGCACCGGGCCTTCACGCCCGACGAGACGTTGCTGCGGCAATGGCAGCGCCAGCACATCGACGCGCACCGGGTTGCCCACCACATCGGCGTTCGGAAATGCGCCGGGGAAGGCCTGCATCACTTTGCTGGCGATTCGGGACAACCACTTGTTGGTCAGGCCTGCGATGCCGTTCTGCTCGTGCAGAACCACCGGAATACCCAGCGACCATGCGGCCAGTCCGCCAGGACCCGAAACATATCCGCCCATGCCCAGCACCACGTCTGGCTTAAAGCGCTGCATGATCGCCCGCGCCTGACGCCAGGCATTGAAAATACGCACCGGAGCCAGCAGCAGGGCTTTCAGCCCTTTGCCACGCAGGCCGGAAATATGGATAAAGTCGATGTCGATCCCGTGCTTCGGCACCAGATCGGCCTCCATGCGGTCTGCGGTTCCCAGCCAGCGCACTTGCCAGCCCTGATCCATTAAATGGTGCGCAACCGCGAGCCCCGGGAACACATGTCCACCGGTACCACCCGCCATCACCATTAACCGCTTCGGTTGATTCATCGTGAACCTCGTGTAAACGCCTGGGCATTTTCCAGACGCGTTTCATAATCTATCCGCAGTAAAAACATAATTGCGGTCGACATAATCAGCAGGCTCGACCCACCGTAACTGATCAACGGCAAGGTCAGCCCTTTGGTCGGCAGCATACCGGCTGCGGCACCGACATTAACCAGAGCCTGGAAGCTAAACCAGACGCCAATTGAACAGGCTAAAAACCCTGAAAAACGGTGGTCGATCACCAGTGCTTTTCGGCCAATAGACATCGCACGGAAAGCGACGAAGAATACCATTAAAAGTGCCAGTACCACACCGATATAACCCAGCTCTTCGCCGATAATGGAGAAGATGAAGTCGGTATGTGCCTCGGGCAAATACTCCAGTTTTTGTACGGAATTGCCCAGTCCCTGACCCCAGATTTCACCGCGGCCAAATGCCATTAACGACTGCGTCAGCTGGTAGCCACTGCCAAAGGGATCTTCCCACGGGTTCCAGAACGATGTCACACGACGAATACGGTAAGGTTCGGCGAGGATCAGCAGCACCACGGCTGAAATCCCCATCCCGATGATGGCGATGAACTGCCAGAGCTTCGCTCCCGCCAGGAACAGCATCGCCAGTGTGGTCACGAACAGCACCACCACGGTCCCGAGGTCAGGCTGGGCCAGCAGCAGTACCGCCAGTACCAGGATCACGCCCATCGGTTTTAAGAAGCCGCGCAGGTTGTTACGCACTTCATCCACCTTGCGCACCAGATAGTTGGCGAGGTAGCAGAACAGCGACAGCTTGGTAAATTCCGCAGGCTGAATGCGCAGCGGGCCAAAGGCAATCCAGCGCGACGCTCCGTTAACCGAGCTCCCCACCACCAGTACAATCAGCAGCATGGCGATCGAGGCAATCAGCATCGCGGTACTGTGGCGTTGCCAGAACTCCATCGGCAGGCGTAACGTCACCATCGCCAGACAGAACGCCAGAATGATGTACAACCCGTCACGTTTGGCGAACAGGAAAGGATCGTTCGCCAGGCGCTGCCCAACGGGCATTGAAGCCGAGGTCACCATAATAAAACCGATCGCCGCCAGCCCCAGCGTGAGCCAGAGCAGCATGCGGTCGTACATAATCAGGGTCTCGGTATCGCGATCCCGGGAGCCCATTACCCAGCCTTTTAACGCCGAAGCGACCCACATCAGGATGCCAAATCCTGGCAGGCGCGGCATTCTCAGGCGAGGGAAAGAGAAACGCATCAGCCCAACTCCTTCGCCAGACGGGTAAAGAGATCGCCCCGTTGCTCGAAATTCTTAAATTGATCGAGGCTGGCGCAGGCCGGAGAAAGCAACACCATGTCACCCGGCTTCACGCGCGGCGCGATGAGGCGCATTGCCTGTTCCATCGTGTCGGTCTGCTCGGCGATTTCCGGGCGCAGCTCGGCCAGCTCGGCACCGTCGCGGCCAAAGCAGTAAAGACGCACGTTATCGCCGCTGAGGAACTGTTTGAGCGAAGAGAAATCGGCAGACTTACCGTCACCGCCCAGCAGCAGATGCAAGGTACCGTCAACGTGCAGGCCATTCAGCGCCGCTTCGGTGCTGCCGACGTTAGTGGCTTTTGAATCGTTAACCCAGCGCACGCCGTTATGCTCCAGCGCCAGTTGGAAGCGGTGCGCCAGGCCACTGAAGGTAGTCAAGGCTTTCAGGCTGGTGGCGCGCGGCAAACCGGCGGCATCCGCCAGCGCCAGTGCAGCAAGGGCGTTGGTGTAGTTATGCTGGCCAGAAAGCGGCATCTCTTTCACGTTCAGCACCTTCTCACCTTGTGCCCGCAGCCAGGTTTCGCCTTGCTGACGGGTGAGGTGATAGTCACCCATATTGATGCCAAAACTCACGCAGCGTTCATCCGCACCGCGTACCGGCATGGTCAGCGCGTCATCGGCATTCACCACGCATACGCGGGCATTTTCATACACCCGCAGCTTGGCGGCACGGTACTGCTGCAGGCCAAACGGATAGCGATCCATATGGTCTTCGGTGACGTTCAGAATGGTCGCTGCAGTTGCCTGCAGGCCTGAGGTGGTTTCCAGCTGGAAGCTGGACAGTTCCAGAATGTACAGCTCGCGCGCGGCATCCAGCAGCATCAGGGCTGGCAGGCCGATATTACCGCCCACGCCAACGTTGACGCCTGCGGCTTTTGCCATCTCGCCCACCAGCGTGGTGACGGTGCTTTTCCCGTTTGAACCGGTAATAGCAATCACTGGCGCCTGCGCTTCACGGCAGAACAGTTCGATATCGCCGACGATCTCAACGCCCGCCTCTGCCGCTGCGCTCAGCGCAGGGTGTGCGAGAGCCATCCCCGGGCTGGCGACAATCAAATCGGCAGCACTTAGCCAGTCTTCGTTCAGACTACCCAGGTGGCGTTCAACCTGCTCCGGCAGTTTATCCAGACCCGGTGGCGAGACACGCGTATCCATCACGCGCGGCGTCACGCCGCGTGCGAGGAAAAAGTCCACGCAGGAGAGGCCGGTTAAGCCTAACCCGATGATAACGACTTTTTTACCCAGGTAATCTGCCATGATTAACGTACCTTCAGCGTTGCCAGGCCAATCAGCACCAGCATCAGCGAAATAATCCAGAAGCGCACGATGACGCGCGGTTCCGGCCAGCCTTTCAGTTCATAGTGGTGATGGATAGGCGCCATCCGGAAGATGCGTTGTCCGCGCAGCTTGAAGGAACCGACCTGCAAAATCACCGACAAGGTTTCGACCACGAACACGCCGCCCATGATCACCAGCAGGAACTCCTGGCGCAGCAGCACGGCAATAATGCCCAGCGCGCCGCCCAGTGCCAGCGAACCGACGTCGCCCATAAAGACCTGCGCCGGATAGGTGTTAAACCACAGGAAGCCCAGGCCCGCGCCGACTATCGCCGTACAGACGATCACCAGCTCACCGGCATGACGCAGATAAGGGATGTGCAGATAGCTGGCGAAATTCATGTTACCGCTGGCCCACGCCACCAGCGCAAAGCCCGCCGCGACGAAGACCGTTGGCATGATTGCCAAACCATCCAGGCCGTCAGTCAGGTTCACCGCATTACCGGTCCCGACAATCACGAAGTAGGCCAACAGGACGTAGAACAGGCCCAGTTGCGGCATGACGTCTTTAAAGAACGGCACCACCAATTCGGTTGCCGGGGTGTCTTTACCGGCCAGATACAGCGCAAATGCCACGCCCAGCGCAATCACCGACATCCAGAAATACTTCCAGCGTGCGATCAGCCCCTTGGTGTCTTTGCGCACCACTTTGCGATAGTCATCAACGAAACCGATAATGCCGTAACCAATCAGCACCACCAGTACGCACCAGACGTACGGGTTTGACGGGTAGGCCCACAGCAGCACCGACACCACAATCGCGGTGAGGATCATTATGCCGCCCATGGTCGGGGTACCGCGTTTGCTGAAGTGTGATTCCGGACCGTCGTTACGCACAACCTGACCGAAAGAGAGTTTTTGCAGACGGGCAATCATGCGCGGGCCCATCCACAGCGAGATGAACAGTGCAGTCAGCAGGCTGACGATGGCGCGAAACGTCAGATAGGAAAAGACGTTAAAGCCGGAATAATATTTGACCAAATGTTCGGCCAGCCAAACTAGCATGTTCCATTCTCCTGTAATGCGTGCACAACCTCTTCCATGGCAGCACTGCGTGAACCCTTCACTAAAACCGTCACAATTTGTTGTTCTTCTACCAGCGCTTTCAGCCGAGCGATCAGGGTCGCTTTATCGGCGAAATGCTCACCCACACCGCTGGCCTGGCTGATGGCCTGGCTGAGGTGGCCTGTGCTTAACACGCTGTCGATACCGGACGCTTTCGCCGCCTCACCCACCTGGATGTGACAAGCTTCGCTCTCCGCCCCCAGCTCGGCCATATCCCCGACCACCATCACGCGGTAACCCGGCATCTCAGACAGCACCTGCACCGCAGCAGTCATAGAGCCGACGTTAGCGTTGTAGCTGTCATCCAGCAGCAGCTTGTTTTCTCCCAGTTGAATGGGGAACAGACGCCCGGGTACGGCCGTCAGATTTGCCAGCCCGGTTTTGATCGCCGACAGCGGTGCGCCGACAGCCATTGCCAGCGCGCTTGCCGCGAGGGCATTGGCGATATTGTGACGACCCGGCAGCGGCAGCAGTACATCCACATCCCCTATTGGGGTCTGCAGCGTGAATTCGGTACCGTGCGAGGTCACATGGATATTGGTGGCGGTAAAGTCGCTGTTGGCAGCGTTTGGCGAGAAGCGCCAGGTTTTGCGATCGCCAATGACGCTTTTCCAGTTCAGCCAGTCGTTGTTATCGGCATTCAAAATGGCAATGCCGTTCAGCGGCAGACCGGTATAAATTTCGCCTTTCGCTTTCGCCACACCTTCCAGCGAACCGAAACCTTCGAGGTGCGCGGCCGCCAGGTTATTCACCAGCGCGGCTTCTGGTCGCGTCAGGTCGACGGTCCAGGCAATTTCACCCTGATGATTGGCTCCGAGTTCGATGACCGCATATTCATGCTCTTTGGTCAGGCGCAGCAACGTCATCGGCACGCCGATATCGTTGTTCAGGTTACCCGCCGTGTAGAGCGTATTGCCACACTGGCTGAGGATCGCGGCGGTCATCTCCTTGACGGAGGTTTTACCGGAGGATCCGGTCAGCGCAACAATGCGCGTCGGCACCTGCTGGCGAACCCATGCCGCCAGTTCGCCAAACGCCAGACGGGTGTCTTTGACCACCACCTGCGGCAGATCGATGTCCAGCTTGCGGCTCACCAGCAGCGCACCGGCGCCTGCGGCCTTCGCCTGTTCAGCAAAATCATGCGCGTCAAAACGCTCACCCTTCAGCGCCACAAACAGGCAGCCGGGGGTGATTTTACGCGTGTCGCTGGTCACGGCATCAAGCGTGAGCTCACCGCCGCTGACGTTGGCCTGCAGGATTGTGGCGAGCTGACTGAGCGTTACGCTAATCATGCCACCACTCCCAGCAGACGTGCCGCGGTGATGCGGTCGGAGTAATCCAGACGGTGGGTACCAACGACCTGATAATCTTCATGGCCTTTACCGGCCAGCAGGACCACGTCGTTTTCGGCTGCCTGCATGATGGTGTTGGTCACCGCTTCGGCGCGGCCTTCCACCACGCGAGCACGACCCGCATCCAGCATTCCTGCCAGGATGTCGTTGATAATGGCGCGCGGCTCTTCGGTACGCGGGTTGTCATCCGTCACCACGGCAATATCAGCAAACTGTTCAGCAATCGCCCCCATCAGCGGACGTTTACCTTTATCGCGATCGCCGCCGCAGCCAAAGACGCACCACAGCTTGCCGGCACAGTGCAAACGTGCAGCTTCGAGCGCTTTTTCCAGCGCATCCGGCGTATGAGCGTAATCGACCACGACCGTCGGTTTTCCTGGTGCACTGAAAACTTCCATTCGCCCGCATACTGGCTGCAGTTGCGAACTGGTGTTGAGCAATTCTGCCAGCGGGTAATCCAGCGCCAGCAGGGTTGCCAGGGCCAGCAGCAGATTGCTGACGTTGAAGGCCCCCATCAGATGGCTTTCGATTTCGCCTTCACCCCAGGAAGAGGTAAAGCGGATGGTCGCACCGCTGTCGTGCCAGGTCACGTCGGTGGCTTTCAACCAGCGGCCGTGACAGTTCGGATTGATATGGTTGTCCATGGAGACCGCAACCGCATCCGGCAACTTCGCCAGCCAGCGGCGGCCCACTTCGTCATCGGCATTGATAATCGCCTGCCCGCAGTGGTGCGTGGAATAAAGCTGCCATTTCGCCGCTTCGTAGTTTTCCATATCGCCATGGTAGTCGAGATGGTCCCGGCTCAGGTTAGTGAACACCGAGGCTGCAAATTTCAGCGCCGCAACGCGGTGCTGTACCAACCCATGGGAAGAGACTTCCATCGCAGCGAAGGTCGCCCCCTGCCCAGCCAGGCCGGATAGCACATGCTGCACGTCGACCGCAGAGCCGGTGGTATTTTCCGTTGGGCTGACTTTGCCCAGCAGGCCGTTGCCGACCGTGCCCATCACCGCGCTGGTTTCGCCCAGCAGCTGGCTCCACTGCGCCACCAGCTGCGTGGTGGTGGTTTTACCGTTGGTCCCGGTGACGCCAATCAGGCGCAGCCTGTCGGACGGCTCATGGTAAAAACGCCCCGCCAGCGCGGAGAGGCGTTCAGTTAACTGGCTAAGATAGATGACTGGCACGCCGTGCATTTCGCGCACTTCACCATCCGCGGCCTCATCTTTTGCCTCAGCAATAATGGCAGCTACACCTTGCGCTATCGCCTGCGGGATATACCGACGCCCGTCCGCCTGATGACCGACTACTGCCACAAAAAGATCGCCCGATGCAGCCACACGGCTGTCGAGTACCATCTCCCGCAGTTCTCGCGCAGGTAAACCAGCTACCCACGGAGCAAGAAGGTCGCGCAAATTACGATCTGCCACCTGTTCCCTCGCCTTGATTAATTACAAATTCACTTTTCTCGCCCGTTGCCAGCGCATCCGGCTCGATGTTCATGGTGCGCAGAACGCCGCCCATGATGGCACCGAAGACCGGCGCGGAAACGGCGCCGCCGTAGTATTTACCCGCCTGTGGGTCGTTTATGACGACCACCAGTGCAAATCGTGGATTACTCGCAGGTGCAACGCCCGCGGTGTAGGCAATGTATTTGTTGATGTAGCGGCCGTCCGGTCCGACTTTCTTCGCGGTACCGGTTTTAATTGCGATGCGATAGCCTTTGATCGCCGCCTTCACGCCACCGCCGCCCGGCAGTGCCACGCTTTCCATCATGTGAACCACGGTACGCACGATCGATTCAGGGAAGATGCGCTCACCGGGAACCGGCGGATCAACTTTGGTGATCGACAGCGGGCGATAGACGCCATAGCTGCCAATCGTTGCATAGACTCGCGCTAGCTGTAACGGCGTTACCATTAGCCCGTAGCCGAAAGAGAAGGTGGCCCTCTCTATGTCAGACCACCGTTGTTTTTGAGGATATAAGCCACTGCGTTCTCCGACCAACCCCAAATTGGTCGCCTTTCCAAGCCCAAAACGTGAGTAAGTTTCTACTAACGCTGAGGACGGCATCGCTAACGCCAGCTTAGAAACGCCGACGTTACTCGACTTCTGCAGGACCCCGGTGAGGGTCAATTCACTGTAGCGCGCCACGTCTTTGATTTCGTGGCCGTTAATTCGGTAGGGCACCGTGTTCAGTACGGTGTTTTCATTGACGATGCCGCGCTGCAGGGCAGACATCACCACCATCGGTTTGACCGTCGAACCCGGCTCGAACACGTCGGTGATCGAACGGTTACGCATCGCGTCTTTGGCCGTTCCGGCAAAATTATTCGGGTTATAAGACGGGCTACTGGCCATCGCCAGCACTTCGCCGGTGTTCACATCCACCAGCACGGCGCTGCCAGACTCCGCTTTGTTGAAGGCAACGGCGTTGTTCAGCTCACGGTAGACCAGCGCCTGTAAGCGCTCGTCGATGCTCAACGCCAGGTTGTGCGCTGCCTGACTGTCCGTTGAGGAGATATCTTCTATTACGCGGCCATAGCGATCTTTACGCACCACGCGCTCGCCCGGTTGCCCGGTCAGCCATTTATCAAAGCTCTTTTCAACGCCCTCAATACCCTGGCTGTCAACGTTGGTGAAGCCGATCAGGTGGGCGGTCACTTCCCCTGACGGGTAGTAACGGCGGGACTCTTCACGCAGATGAATCCCGGGCAACTTCAGCTTTTTGATGTAATCGGCCATGTCAGGGTTCACCTGACGCGCCAGATAGATAAAGCGCCCTTTCGGGTTCGCATTGACGCGCGTTGACAGCTGATCGAGCGGTATCTTCAGCGCATCTGCAAGCGCCTTCCAGCGGTTATCGAGAGTGATCCCGCCCGCGTCATGCAGCTCTTTAGGATCTGCCCAGATCGCTTTTACCGGCACACTCACGGCCAGTGGACGACCCGAGCGATCGGTGATCAAACCGCGTGAGGTGGAGACTTCCTGTACACGCAGGGAACGCATATCCCCCTGACGGACCAGCATGTCGGGTGCAATGATCTGTAACCATGCCACCCGACCCAGCAGGAAAGTCAGCGCCAGTAAAATGCAGCCGCACAGCAACGCAAAACGCCAGCTGATAAAGCTGGCCTGTTCTTCCTGACGTTTTGGTTTTAGCGCCTTCGCCGCGGGTTTCATGCGTCGCGTTTTCCCTTATTTTTGTACTACGATATTTTCCTGAGAAGGATCAACATGCTGCATCTGCAGCTTTTCCGTTGCGATCCGTTCTACCCGGCTATGATCGCCGAGCGCATTTTCTTCAAGAATCAGATTTCGCCACTCGATATCCAGCGCATCACGCTCCAGCACCAGCTGTTCGCGCTGCGCCGTTAACAAACGGGTATGGTGCGCGGTGGTGACAACCGTTACCGCCGACACGATGATGCAAATAAACAGGCACAGTGGCAGTTTCCCGAAACGCAAAAGATCTTCCCAGATAACGCCGGGCAAGGCATGGCGCTCGTTGCTCGCCAGAGTTCCTTTCACTTTGCTGAGGGTGTCTGCCACGATGCCGATCATGCGTTGGTCCTTTCTGCAATGCGCAACACTGAGCTTCGGGCGCGTGGGTTCTCTGCCACCTCTTCCTCACCCGGCATTAATTTCCCCAACGCTTTCAGCTGACGGCCACCCAGTTTCCTGAGCTGCTCTTCCGTCATCGGAAGACCCGCCGGGACTTGTGGCCCACGGGTATGCTCGCGCATAAAGCGCTTCACAATTCTGTCTTCCAGCGAGTGGAAACTGATAATGGACAAACGCCCACCTGGCGCCAGCACGCCCAGCGAGTTTTTTAACGCCTTTTCTATCTCTTCCAGTTCGCTGTTCACCCAGATACGCACCGCCTGGAAAGTTCGGGTCGCCGGATGTTTAAATTTGTCTTTCACCGGCATAGCCGCCGCAATAACGGTTGCCAGTTCTTTGGTTCGGGTCATCGGTTCGATGCTGTTGCGATCAACGATGGCGCGCGCGATCCGTTTGCCAAAACGCTCTTCGCCAAAGGTCTTGATCACCCAGGCAATATCCGCTTCATCTGCCGTTTGCAGCCACTCAGCCGCAGACTGGCCGCGAGTGGGATCCATACGCATGTCCAGCGGACCATCACGCATAAAAGAGAAACCGCGTTCAGCGTCGTCAAGCTGCGGGGAAGAGACACCAAGATCGAGCAGAATCCCGTCGATCTTGCCGGTTAACCCGCGTTCCTCGACATAGTCCGCCAGTGCGGAAAAAGGACCATGCACGATGGAAAAGCGCGGATCGTCAATGGTTTTCGCGACCTCGATCGCCTGCGGATCGCGATCGATAGCCAGCAAGCGACCTTCCGCTCCCAGCTGAGACAGGATCAAGCGCGAGTGGCCGCCACGGCCAAACGTGCCGTCAATATAGATTCCATCAGGACGAATATTCAGTCCGTTAACGGCTTCATCCAGCAGTACCGTCGTATGTTTATAATTTTCCATCATTTTTATAGAGACAAATCCTGCAATCGTTCCGACATTGTCGCGGAATCAGAGTGCTCAGCGTCGATATCTTCCTTGACCCGTTGATACCAGGCCGTTTCATCCCACAGTTCAAACTTATTGAACTGTCCGACCAGCATCACTTCTTTCGTCAGACCGGCATGCTGTCGCAGCACGGGCGCAATCAGTAAACGCCCCGCGCTGTCCATCTGACATTCACTGGCATGTCCCAATAACAGCCGCTGTACGCGGCGTTCCTGCGGGTTCATGCTCGACAGTCGAGACAGCTTTTGCTCAATGATTTCCCATTCAGGCAAGGGGTAAAGCAGCAGGCAGGCGTGGTTGATGTCAATGGTGCAAACCATTTGACCTGAAGCGCTCTCGTTCAGCCGATCGCGATATCGGGTTGGTACCGATAAACGTCCTTTGCTGTCGAGATTGACTAACGTAGCGCCACGGAACATGCCAGTCTTACCCCTCCTCGCCACTTTAACCCACAAATTCCCACTTGAAGGAGTTTACGGAGCGATGGAAAAGCTTGTCAAGCCAGGACTTCCGCGACATCAGTCTAAATGCATCTGATTTACGGACCGATCCTGACATGGCTAATTACTGCACAACCGGCGAGGCAAATTAACGTGATGAATATTTGTAAGAAAAAATGCGAATATACATAACAGCGTTAAAACACAACTCATATCATCGCAAGGAAATATAAAGTGTCAGTTTGCGACGCGGGCGGCATTTTAAGCCATATTGCCGGGGGATAACAGCCTCAGATTCACTGCTGGCGCGAAGCGCAGGTCGGGGTGGTGCCGGTTGAAGTGTTGGCGAGGTAAAAATGGCTGATAATTCAGCAGCGGCAGCAGCGGATGTAACAAAATAATACAAAATAGATGCTTAATGACAATTAATAAGTCTGAAAGAGACATTTAAATTACGAACGGAATTAAAATGATAAGCAGGCAATGATTTTTAAGGAATTATCTTAAAAATAATAAGGGAATTATTACGCGGACACGTCAGGGAAATTCAGGGCAGTTTCCACTGCCCTACTGCGTTTAAGTACGACTTAACACACCGCGACGATAGAGATTACGACGGATACGTGTCAGCCCAGGTTTCGGCTTACGCGGCTCATCCAGACTGGCCAGCACAATTTCCAGCACGCGTTCGGCCACATCGCGATGACGCTGCGCCACCGCCAGCACCGGGCATTGCAGGAAATCAAGCAGCTCATTATCACCAAAGGTGGCAATCGCCAGGTCTGATGGCAGTTTGCCGTCACGGCGTAAGGTCACGTCCATCACCCCCTGCAGCAGCGCAAATGAGGTCGTGAACAGCGCCTGCGGCATCGGATGGGTTTCCAGCCATTTCTCGAAGAGCTGCGCCGCGGCTTCGCGCTCGTAGCTGTTGGCATACAGGAAATCCACTGTGCGCGGATCGTCTTTCCAGGCCGTGCGGAACCCTTGCTCGCGTAAGAAGCTCACCGAGAGCTCAGGCAGCGCGCCAAGGTACAGTATGTTTTCCGCAGGGAACGTCCGCAGTTCGGCTGCCAGCATCTCGGCATCGTCCTGATCGGCACCGACAACGCTGGTGAAATGCTCACGATCTAACGCACGGTCGAGTGCAACGATCGGAAACGAATCATTCGCCCAGCGTTGGTAAAACGGATGCTCAGGAGGGAGCGCCGTGGAAACGATAATCGCATCCACCTGGCGCTGTAACAGGTGCTCAATACAGCGCATTTCATTGTCGGGCTGATCTTCTGAACAGGCAATCAGCAGTTGATAGCCGCGCTGGCGTGCCTGACGCTCTAGATAGTTAGCAATCCGGGTATAGCTGGTGTTTTCCAGATCCGGGATCACCAGGCCGATCGATCGGGTGCGCCCGGCGCGTAAACCTGCCGCCACGGCATTCGGATGGTAGTTATGTTCACGCACCACGGCCATCACTTTCTCAACGGTCTTATCGCTGACACGATACTGCTTCGCTTTACCGTTAATCACATAGCTTGCTGTGGTTCGCGACACGCCAGCGAGTCTGGCGATTTCATCCAGTTTCACAATTGCCCCTTAAAAGAAATAAAAGAGTCCATGACCTTGCCAGGGTTATGGCTAAATCTTGTAACATCTAAGCGCAGAATAGGCCTTCCGGCAACCGCTTTTGTCAGCACTGATGCACCTGTACACAAAAAAAAGCCCGGCAATAGTCACCGGGCAAGATTGAGGCAAACTTTTTTGGCTTTAACGCATCACTTTATCACCGCGGGAAAGCCCCACGACGCCGGAGCGCGCCACTTCAACAATTTTTGCGACATCTCTCACCGAGGCGAGAAAAGCATCCAGTTTATCGCTGGTCCCGGCGAGCTGGACGGTATAGATAGAGGGGGTCACGTCGATGATCTGCCCGCGGAAAATATCCGCGTTGCGTTTCACCTCTTCACGCCCGTAACCGGTCGCCTGAATTTTCACCAGCATCACTTCACGTTCAACGTATGCACCCTGGCCCAGCTCGCTAACGCGCAGAACATCCACCAGCTTGTGCAGCTGCTTTTCAATCTGCTCCAGCACTTTGGCATCACCCACCGTCTGAATGGTCATGCGGGAGAGGGTCGGATCGTCGGTCGGCGCAACCGTCAGACTTTCGATGTTGTAGCCGCGCTGTGCAAAAAGCCCAATCACGCGCGACAGCGCACCGGACTCGTTTTCCAGTAATACAGACAGTATCCGGCGCATATCAGGTCCTCTCCGTTTTGCTTAACCACATTTCATCCATACCACCCCCGCGAATGTGCATCGGATACACATGCTCGGTGCCATCGACAACAACATCAACGAACACCAGGCGGTTATTCCTGACGTGCTCCAGGGCTTCATTGAGCTTCGCTTCCAGTTCCGTCGGGTCGCTGATGCGAATCCCCACGTGGCCGTAAGCTTCCGCCAGACGAACAAAGTCAGGCAGCGATTTCATATAGGATTGCGAATGGCGTCCAGAATAGATCATGTCCTGCCACTGCTTCACCATCCCGAGGTAGCCGTTGTTGAGATTCAGCACCAGCACGGGCAGGTCATACTGCAGCGCAGTCGACAGCTCCTGAATGTTCATCTGAATACTGCCATCGCCGGTCACGCAGATCACCGTTTCATCCGGCAGTGCCAGCTTGACGCCCAGCGCGGCAGGCAGACCGAACCCCATGGTGCCCAGACCGCCGGAATTGATCCACCGGCGCGGTTTATCGAATGGGTAATAGAGCGCGGCAAACATCTGGTGCTGGCCCACATCAGAGGTCACATAGGCCTCGCCTTTGGTCAGACGCCAGATAGTTTCAATGACCGCCTGCGGCTTAATACTCGCACTTTGCGTGTCATACTTCAGACACTGACGCGCGCGCCACTGCTCAATCTGCAGCCACCAGTCACGATTATCATCCAACGGCTGAACCGAGCTTTCCTGAGCCAGCAGCTCCAGCATCTGCTCCAGCACCTGACGCGCATCGCCAACAATCGGCACATCCGCCGGAACGGTTTTGGAAATAGAGGTCGGATCGATATCGATGTGCAGCACGGTGGCGTTCGGGCAGTATTTTGCCAGGTTATTGGTGGTGCGATCGTCAAAGCGTACCCCGACGGCAAAAATGACGTCGGAATGATGCATCGTCATATTGGCTTCGTAGGTGCCGTGCATGCCGAGCATACCGAGTGCCTGACGGTGGGTGGCCGGGAATGCCCCGAGCCCCATTAACGACGATGCCACCGGAAGGTTCAGCTTTTCGATAAGCTCACGCAGCTGCGGTCCGCACTGTGAGTTCACCGCTCCACCGCCGACGTACACCACCGGTTTTTTTGCCGCCACCAACGTTTGCAGCGCGCGTTTAATCTGGCCTTTATGTCCCTGAGTCGTTGGGTTATAGGAACGCATGCTGACCGAATCCGGCCAGACGTAAGGCATTTTGTTCGCCGGATTGAGAATGTCTTTCGGGAGATCGACCACTACCGGGCCAGGACGCCCGCTCGCCGCCAGCCAGAAGGCTTTTTTCAGCACACCCGGAATATCTTCCGTCTGCTTGACGAGGAAGCTGTGTTTCACCACCGGGCGAGAAATGCCGACCATGTCGCACTCCTGAAAGGCATCGTAGCCAATCAGCGAGGTGGCAACCTGACCGGAGAGCACCACCATCGGAATTGAATCCATATAGGCTGTCGCAATACCCGTTATGGCGTTTGTCGCCCCTGGACCTGAGGTCACCAGCACCACGCCGACTTCACCCGTTGCGCGTGCCAGTCCGTCAGCCATATGTACCGCGGCCTGCTCATGGCGCACCAGGACGTGATCGATCCCACCGACGGTATGCAGGGCATCGTAAATATCCAGGACCGCGCCCCCAGGGTAACCGAACACTTGCTTCACGCCTTGATCAATTAACGATCGGACGACCATTTCGGCGCCAGACAACATCTCCATGATTAGCCTCCAGGCTTATCGTTTCAGACAAACAGGCGTAACGGCCCTGTTTTGTCTTTTTTGTCAGAGTGACGCTCTGACGTTTTTTATTGTGCAGAGTGACAGTTACCATAACCGCTCGCCGAAAGGCAGGCAATTAGCAAACTTGAGTTGGCGTATAAAGAAAAAAGCAGAAACAGAGGGTATTAAAAATAGTTATGGATAAATCCACTACGATAACGAGGCAGACTGACCATTGATCATTTAAAAAGGAGGAGGTTTAGTAATTCATGCATTTTTACTGCAGGGAAACGCGCCAAAAAAAATCACAGCAGAATAAAACTTCAGACATTAAGTAAAAATCAGGATAAATAACAGGAATAGCATTATTTATCCTGAGGGCGTTTAGCGATGGCAGACGCTGACTAACAGCTCTTCCATCCACTGGTGCCCTTTATCGCGCCCGGCCGCTTCATGCCAGGAAAGGTAACAGGTTCGCGAGTTTAGATTCAGAGGCAGTACCCGGATGCGCAAATTCAGCGACTCAGCAAATTCTTCTGCCAGCCAGCGCGGGGCGATGGCAACCAGCTGAGTTTGCGAGACAATATTTAAAACACTGGTCATCGCCATTCCCTGATAGGCAACGCAGGCCTGCTTATCGGGCGTGTCGTACCATGGCTGGCTAAAGGAAGCGTAGCGGTCAAGCGCGACAACCGCATGCTGTTCGTGGTAAATATCGCTTTCCTGCAACGTTTCATTCAGACGCGGATGCGTTTTGCTGGTCACCAGAACCATTTCATCATTGAATAATGGCACGCAGGAAAACTCAGGACGGCGAAATTCCTCATAGCCGATCACAAATTCTGTTTCCTGATATCGCAGCTGGTGTTCAGTATTCTGATTGAGCGAGGATTTGAAGACCAGATGAATATTTGGCGCAATCTTCTCGACTTTATTATAGATAAGCGAGGTCAGATAGTTATCAAGCGGGCTGCAAACACACAAATGATAAATGCGCTCGCTGACTGAAGGGTCAAAACCCGATCCCGGTAATTCATTCTGTACCAACTGCAATGCCTGCCGTACCGATGCGAATAGCTGGAACGCCCGTGCTGTAGGCTGAATACCACGGCCATAGCGAACAAACAATTCGTCATTAAACATCAGCTTAAGCCTGGCGACGGCGTTACTGACGGCGGGCTGCGACATCCCCAGTGAGTGAGCAGCTCGGGTGATATTTTGTTCCTGCATTACAGCATCGAATACGGTTAAAAGATTGAGATCCACGGTACGAAGCTGTGGTTTTGTCCCGTCAGGCACATGCGGTTTATCCATTTTTTCTTCAAACATACCCTGCTCCATTGTTACGCTAAACTTCCTGTTCTCGAGTGTAACGATAACCTTAAAAAATATGATTTATCACGCATATAAGTTCAGCAAAAGAGAAATGTTACAAATTAAGAATATATTAATACCTGCCAACATTGACAGGGATACACTATAAAAGCGAGAAATATGTACAGGGAGAGCAATAACATATCAAATAGTTTATATATTAAATGAAATCATAGATCCTACAAATAAACAATACAGCACTCAGTTAAGGATGATTTAAGTTCCAATTAAACATTAATCATTTTTACCTTAAATTATTAACATCTCATTATCTCAAATCTTACCTATCAATGCATTTTGCAGTCGAAGGCAAACTAACCTGATGATAGTAAACGCATTCAAATGAAACAGCGGATATTTCAAAAGTTTATATAATTGCAATCAAATATATTTAAATGATTCCTGGGATTAATCGTCAGTGCAAATTCAGACAAATAAAATCGTCAGCAATTGAAAAACCAGCACAATAAGCTAATTTCAGCGGTGCGGGAAATGACGCGTCACAGCCGTTTTCTCGGGCGAGGGGTTGACATCAATCCGCGTATCCAGTACCACTAAAGGCATATCGTATTTATCTGGGGCATGATTCATGATTCACAGCATTCGTTTCACCGGTCTACTACTACTAAACGCATCCACTGTGCGCGGTAGACTGGCGGGCGAAATTCAGCGTTGAATTGTCCTCTGGTTAACACAAAAAACCCGCGCCACTGCGCGGGTTTTTTTATGCTCGTAGCAAGGCGCCCAAATACAGACAAGGACCTAACCCATGAGCCAGCAAGTCATTATCTTCGATACCACCTTACGTGACGGCGAACAGGCATTACAGGCAAGCCTGAGCGTTAAAGAAAAATTGCAGATTGCGCTGGCCCTTGAACGTATGGGTGTAGACGTAATGGAAGTGGGCTTCCCTGTCTCATCTCCGGGTGATTTTGAGTCGGTTCAGACGATTGCCCGCACCATCAAAAACAGCCGGGTGTGCGCGCTGGCACGCTGCGTCGAGCACGATATCGATGTCGCGGCCGAGTCGTTAAAAGTGGCCGAAGCCTTCCGAATCCATACCTTTATTGCGACCTCTCCGATGCATATCGCCACCAAGTTGCGCAGCACGCTGGATGAGGTTATTGCGCGCTCAATTCATATGGTGAAACACGCCCGCAACTATACCGACGACGTGGAGTTCTCCTGTGAAGATGCAGGCCGCACGCCGATCGAGGATCTGGCTCGCGTGGTTGAAGCTGCGATCCGCGCCGGTGCCACCACCATCAACATCCCGGATACCGTCGGCTATACCATGCCGTTCGAATTCTCCAACATCATTACCGGGCTGTATGAGCGCGTGCCGAATATCGATAAAGCGATTATCTCCGTGCATACCCATGACGATTTGGGCCTGGCGGTCGGTAACGCCATTGCCGCCGTCCACGCCGGAGCACGTCAGGTTGAAGGGGCAATGAACGGGATCGGTGAGCGCGCAGGCAACTGTTCGCTGGAAGAAGTGATCATGGCGATCAAGGTGCGCAAAGACATTATGAATGTGCAAACCCGCATCAATCACCATGAAATCTGGCGCACCAGCCAGACCGTCAGCCAGATTTGCAACATGCCCGTCCCGGCAAACAAAGCGATTGTTGGCACCGGTGCCTTTGCCCACTCCTCCGGTATCCACCAGGATGGCGTGCTGAAGAACCGTGAAAACTACGAAATCATGACCCCGGAATCTATCGGTCTGAACCAGGTACAGTTGAACCTGACCTCCCGCTCAGGCCGCGCAGCGGTGAAACACCGCATGGAAGAGATGGGTTATAAAGAGTCCGACTACAACATGGATCACCTGTATGACGCTTTCCTGAAGCTGGCCGATAAGAAAGGTCAGGTCTTCGATTACGACCTGGAAGCGCTGGCGTTCATCAACAAGCAGCAGGAAGAGCCAGAGCATTTTCGTCTGGACTACTTCAGCGTGCAGTCCGGTTCCAGCGATATCGCCACTGCCTCGGTGAAGCTGGCCTGTGGTGACGAAACGAAAGCAGAAGCAGCGAACGGCAACGGTCCGGTCGATGCGATTTACCAGGCCATCAACCGTATCACCGACTACGACGTTGAGCTGGTCAAATATGACCTGACGGCGAAAGGCCAGGGTAAGGATGCGCTGGGCCAGGTTGACATCGTGGTGAACTATAACGGCCGTCGCTTCCACGGCGTGGGTCTGGCGACCGATATCGTCGAGTCCTCCGCAAAAGCGATGGTTCACGTCCTGAATAACATCTGGCGCGCCGCAGAAGTTGAAAAAGAGTTGCAACGCAAAGCTCAGAATAAAGAGAACAATAAGGAAACCGTGTAATGTCGAAGAATTACCATATTGCTGTGTTACCGGGCGACGGAATTGGTCCCGAAGTTATGGCACAGGCGCTGAAGGTTCTGGAAGCTATCCGCACCCGTTTTGCGATGAAAATTACCACCAGCCACTACGATGTGGGCGGTGTCGCGATCGATAACCACGGCACGCCGCTGCCGCAGGCAACGGTGACCGGCTGTGAGAATGCGGATGCGGTGCTGTTTGGTTCCGTCGGTGGCCCGAAATGGGAACACCTGCCGCCAGCAGAGCAACCAGAGCGCGGGGCGCTGCTGCCACTGCGTAAACATTTCAAGCTGTTCAGCAACCTGCGTCCGGCCAAATTGTACCCGGGTCTGGAAGAGTTTTGCCCGCTGCGTGCTGATATTGCAGCTAACGGTTTCGATATTCTGTGCGTGCGTGAGTTAACCGGCGGCATCTACTTTGGCCAGCCAAAAGGCCGCGAAGGCAGCGGTCAGCATGAAAAAGCCTTTGATACTGAGGTTTATCACCGCTTTGAGATCGAACGCATCGCCCGTATCGCCTTCGAATCGGCCCGTAAGCGCGGTCATAAAGTGACGTCGATTGATAAAGCCAACGTGCTGCAATCCTCGATCCTGTGGCGAGAAATCGTTAACGAAATCGCCCGGGAATACCCGGACGTGCAGCTGGCGCATATGTATATCGACAACGCCACCATGCAGCTGATCAAAGATCCGTCCCAGTTCGACGTGCTGCTGTGCTCCAACCTGTTTGGGGACATTCTGTCTGACGAGTGCGCGATGATCACCGGCTCAATGGGGATGCTGCCTTCCGCCAGCCTGAACGAAGAAGGTTTTGGCCTGTACGAACCAGCAGGTGGCTCGGCACCGGATATCGCGGGCAAGAACATTGCCAACCCGATTGCGCAGATCCTCTCTCTGGCGCTGCTGCTGCGCTACAGCCTGGATGCCAACGAGGCGGCGACGGCGATTGAAAACGCCATCAACCGTGCACTGGAAGAAGGCATCCGCACCGGCGATTTAGCCCGTGGTGCGTCTGCAGTCAGTACCGATGAAATGGGCGATATCATTGCCCGCTATGTCGCTGAAGGGGTGTAATCATGGCGAAGACGTTGTACGAAAAGTTGTTTGACGCTCACGTGGTTTATGAAGCGCAAAACGAAACCCCACTGCTCTATATAGACCGCCATCTGGTGCACGAAGTCACCTCGCCGCAGGCATTTGATGGCCTGCGCGCGCATCATCGTCCGGTGCGTCAGCCGGGTAAAACCTTTGCGACGATGGACCATAACGTCTCGACGCAGACCAAAGACATCAATGCCTCCGGTGAGATGGCCCGCATCCAGATGCAGGAGCTGATTAAGAACTGCAACGAGTTTGGCGTTGAGCTGTATGACCTGAACCACCCATACCAGGGCATTGTCCACGTGATGGGGCCGGAACAGGGTATCACCCTGCCGGGGATGACCATCGTCTGCGGCGACTCCCACACCGCCACCCATGGCGCGTTTGGCGCACTGGCGTTCGGTATCGGCACCTCTGAAGTGGAACATGTGCTGGCGACCCAGACCCTGAAGCAGGGCCGCGCCAGAACCATGAAGATTGAAGTCACCGGCCAGGCCGCGCCGGGCATCACCGCCAAAGACATTGTGCTGGCGATCATCGGTAAAACCGGTAGCGCAGGCGGTACCGGGCACGTAGTGGAATTCTGTGGCAGCGCTATTCAGGCATTGAGCATGGAAGGCCGCATGACCCTGTGCAACATGGCCATTGAGATGGGTGCGAAAGCCGGTCTGGTTGCTCCGGATGAAATCACCTTCGAGTATGTCAAAGGCCGTCTGCACGCGCCGAAAGGCCAGCATTACGACGACGCCGTCGCGTACTGGTCAACCCTCAAAACCGACGATGGCGCGCAGTTCGACACCGTTGTCACCCTGCAGGCTGAAGCCATTGCGCCGCAGGTGACCTGGGGTACTAACCCAGGCCAGGTGATTTCGGTCACCGACGCAATCCCCGATCCAGCGTCGTTTGCCGATCCGGTTGAGCGCGCCAGTGCCGAAAAAGCGTTGGCCTATATGGGGCTGAAACCGGGCGTGCCGTTGACCGAGGTGGCGATTGATAAAGTCTTTATCGGCTCCTGTACCAACTCGCGGATCGAAGATTTGCGCGCAGCGGCTGAGATCGCGAAAGGCCGTAAAGTCGCACCAGGCGTGCAGGCGCTGGTCGTTCCCGGCTCCGGTCCGGTGAAAGCCCAGGCAGAAGAGGAAGGTCTGGATAAGATTTTCATCGAAGCGGGCTTTGAATGGCGTCTGCCAGGCTGCTCCATGTGTCTGGCGATGAACAACGATCGCCTGAATCCGGGCGAGCGCTGCGCATCCACCAGCAACCGTAACTTTGAAGGTCGTCAGGGGCGCGGCGGACGCACGCATCTGGTCAGCCCGGCAATGGCCGCGGCAGCAGCAGTGACCGGGCATTTCGCCGATATTCGCAACCTGAAATAAGGAGACCATCATGGCAGAGAAATTTATCCAGCATACTGGCCTGGTTGTCCCCCTGGACGCGGCCAACGTCGATACCGACGCCATTATCCCGAAGCAGTTTTTGCAGAAAGTGACCCGCACCGGTTTTGGTGCGCACCTGTTTAACGACTGGCGTTTTCTGGATGAGAAAGGCGAGGTGCCGAACCCGGAGTTCGTGCTGAACTTCCCGGAGTTCAAAGGCGCGTCGATCCTGCTGGCCAGGGAAAACTTCGGCTGCGGCTCGTCACGCGAGCATGCGCCGTGGGCGCTGACCGATTACGGCTTCAAAGTGGTGATTGCACCGAGCTTCGCCGATATCTTTTACGGTAATAGTTTCAACAACCAGCTGCTGCCGGTGACGTTAAGCGACGAACAGGTCGACGAGCTGTTTGCCCTGGTGCAAAGCAGCCCAGGGATTAAATTTGAAGTGGATCTGGAAGCGCAGGAAGTGAAAGCCGGGGATAAAACCTATGGCTTTAGCCTCGATGCCTTCCGCCGCCACTGCATGATCAACGGCCTCGACAGCATCGGCCTGACCCTGCAGCATGAAGAGGCAATTGCCGCCTACGAGAATAAACAGCCAGCCTTTATGGCGTAATGAAATGGCCCGCGCCGCGGGCCATTCTAAAAAAGCCATCGTTCAGAAAATCACACATCCTTGATGCGGAAAGTCAGCGCCAGTGTCACCACTGAAATGGCCGCGATCGCCCAGTAGACCGCAGAGTGACCGTAGCTTTGTGCCAGCGCGCCCTGAATCATCCCTGCCAGAATCACCCCGGTTGAAATGCTATTGGTAAACAGCGTGGTGGCCGAACCGGCTCGACCCGGCATCAGATCCTGGAACCAGAGCATGCCAATGCCGGCGACAATCCCTATAAAAATGGCGTTAAACAGCTGCAGGGCGAGCAGCGCTTCGTGGCTGTGAAAAAGAATGAGCCCCACGTAAAACAGCACGCCCGCCGCCACCGCGATCAGCATCATCCGCCGTTT
The DNA here is from genome assembly GCF_025564065.1 of Silvania hatchlandensis. Taxonomy (GTDB): domain Bacteria; phylum Pseudomonadota; class Gammaproteobacteria; order Enterobacterales; family Enterobacteriaceae; genus Enterobacter; species Enterobacter hatchlandensis. The sequence goes on from NZ_JAMGZK010000047.1 coordinate 142,691, forward strand.
ACCAAAGCGCTTCACGTAGTAACCCGCGAGGATCATCGCCGGAATTTCCAGCCCAGCCGCCGTTCCCATTAAGATCCCGGCCAACTTATCCGGCAGACCCAGATCGCTGCTGATCCACAGCGGCATGTCGATGATATACATGGTGTTGCAGGTCCACATCAGCGTGGAGGCGATAAACAGCATCCGTACGTTTTTGTTCTGCCAGCCGCTGACCTGGGTTAAAGGCGTCGCGGTCGCTGATTCCACCCGGGAGACGGTCGGAAGCGCAATGGCGATCAATCCCAGGCTGATGGCAAAAATCCCTGCCGCGATGGAGAACATGACCGTAAAGCCATAGTTGAGCGCCAGCATAAAGGCCAGCGGCGGGCCGATTACCCACGCCAGGGAGAGCTGGGCACGCATCACCGAGCTGAACATCACCACTTCACGTGCGGAGCTGTCGGCGTATTCACGCGCGAGGGCGAACAGCTGCGGCATGGCGGTATTGGCCAGTGACGCCAGAAACACGCCGCAGGTTAATAAGGTCAGATAATGACGGTTAAAGGCAAACAGCAGCGCATTGCCGATGGCCATGGCGCAGCAAAACAGGATCAGTTTGCGCCGATCGCCCTGACTGTCGGAGCGCTTCGCCAGCCACAGGCTGACCAGGATCCCGGCGATGGCGTTAACAGTATAAAACAGCCCCACCCAGAATGGCTGGGCCCCCACCTCGCGGCTCAGGAATAGACTTAAGGTAGGCGCCTGCAACGCACCGGCCACGCCCATCATAAATGCCACCATTAAAAAGGCGGCGTAGACACCGTTGAGGCGGCGCCCCATCGTCATTAACCAGAGCATGATCAGTTCCCTTCAGCGCAAGTGAAAACGAAAAAAGCCAGCAGATGATACCTGCTGGCGTGGTGATTCGCACCAATACTCAGTCACACATGATCGAAGCAATTCAGCGTTCCGAGGTCGACGTTGTCACCTCCCACTGCATCAGATCGTCCAGTATTTTCAGCTGCTGTTCTGCGCACAGGCGGGCCAGCCAGGACACTCCTTTTGTCGCTGAGAAGTACTTTCGGTAAAACTGACGTGCGGTAGACCTCTTCATCATCACCTCCTCACTTCATCGAAATGAATTATTGGCCTAATATAGGGATAAATAAATTGCTGATTTTTTGTCAGGAGTTCCCCTTTTATGCCGTCTGGTCGTCTGCAACAACAATTCATCCGCCTGTGGCAATGCTGTGATGGCCAAACCCGGGACACCACGCTCAGCGAACTCGCCGAGCTGCTCAGCTGTTCGCGGCGTCATATGCGCACCCTTCTCAACACTATGCAGCAGCAGGGCTGGCTGAGTTGGGAAGCTGAAGCCGGACGCGGGAAACGATCCCGCCTGACCTTTCTCTATACCGGGCTGGCGCTTCAGCAGCAGCGAGCGGAAGACCTGCTGGAGCAGGATCGCATCGAGCAGCTGGTACAGTTGGTGGGGGATAAAGCCGCCGTGCGCCAGATGCTGGTGTCGCACCTGGGCCGTAGCTTCCGTCAGGGAAAGCATATCCTGCGCGTGCTCTATTACCGTCCGATGAAAAATCTTTTACCGGGCAGCGCGTTACGCCGTTCCGAAACCCATATGGCGCGACAGATATTTAGCGGGCTGACGCGCATAAATGAGGAAAATGGGGAACTGGAAGCCGATATCGCCCATCACTGGCAGCAACTTTCTCCGTTGCACTGGCGCTTTTTCCTGCGCCCCGGCATTCATTTCCACCATGGTCGCGAGCTGGAGATGGCCGATGTGATTGCCTCGCTGCAGCGCGCCCGCAAGCTGCCTCTCTATTCGCACATTACGCAGATCCAGTCCCCCACCGCCTGGACGCTGGATATTCAGCTCTCGGAGCCTGACCGCTGGCTGCCGTGGCTGCTGGGGTATGTGCCGTCGATGATCCTGCCGCAGGAATGGGAAACGATGCACAACTTTGCCAGCCAGCCGATCGGCACCGGCCCTTATGCGGTCTCGCGTAACAATAACAATCAGCTCAAGATCCGCGCCTTCGATGATTACTTTGGCTACCGGGCGCTGATTGACGAAGTGAACGTCTGGGTTTTGCCGGATATTAACGAAGAGCTGAGCGTCGGTCTGACGCTGGAGGGACCCACCGAGGGCGAAAAAGCGGTGGAGAGCCGTCTTGAGGAGGGGTGTTACTACCTGCTGTTCGATGCCCGCTCCCCGCGCGGTGCCAGCACCGACGTGCGCCAGTGGATAAGCCGGATCCTCTCTCCTGCGAACCTGATCTATCAGGCCGAAGAGTTGTACCAGTCCTACTGGTTCCCGGCGTATGGCCTGCTTCCCCGCTGGCACCATGCCCGTCCGGGGCGTGGTGAAAAACCGGCCGGGCTGGAGAGCATTACCCTGACCTTCTATCGGGAGCATGTCGAACATCGGGTCATCGCCAGAATGATGAGTGAACTGCTGGCCGTCGAGCAGGTGACGCTCAACATTCAGGAAGTCAACTACGACGAATGGCATCGCGGCGATGTGGTAAGCGACATCTGGCTCAACAGCGTTAACTTCACCCTGCCGCTCGATTTTTCGCTGTTCTCACACCTGTATGAAGTGCCGCTGCTGCAGCACTGTATTCCCCGCGACTGGCAGCAGGACGCCGCCGCCTGGCGCGCGGGCGAGATGAATCTGGCGGTCTGGTGCCAGCAGCTGCTGGCGCAGCAGGCGATGGTCCCGCTGATCCACCACTGGCTGATGATCCAGGGGCAGCGCAGCATGCGTGGCCTGCGCATGAACACGCTGGGCTGGTTTGACTTTAAGTCGGCATGGTTTGCGCCGCCTGAACCATAATACTTTCGTAATATTCACCAAATCATTACAATGCTGTCGTTCTCATCGGGGTGCTGCGCGCGAGCGTGTGCTGAGAAAATACCCGTCGAACCTGATCCGGATAACGCCGGCGAAGGGATTTGAGGCTGTCGCTCAAAATCCTTTGCCACTCTCAATGTAAGAGGTGCAAAGTGTTCAAAACTGTTCTTTCCCTGCTGGCGCTGATCGCGCTGCCTGCCGTCGCCAGCCCTGTGCTGACGGTCTACACCTACGACTCTTTCGCCGCCGACTGGGGCCCGGGCCCGGCGGTCAAAAAAGCCTTTGAAGCCGACTGCGGCTGCGAACTGAAGTTCGTGGCGCTGGAAGATGGCGTCTCGCTGCTCAATCGCCTGCGCATGGAAGGTAAAAACAGCAAAGCCGACGTGGTGCTGGGTCTGGATAACAACCTGCTGGAAGCCGCCACCCAAACCGGGCTGTTCGCGAAAAGTGGCGTGGCGACCGATGCGGTAAACGTGCCCGGCGGCTGGAAAAATGACACCTTCGTGCCTTTCGATTACGGCTACTTCGCCTTCGTCTACGACAAAAACAAGCTGAAAAACCCGCCGAAAAGCCTGAAAGAGCTGGTCGAGAGTGACCAGAAATGGCGCGTGATCTACGAAGACCCACGCACCAGCACCCCGGGTCTTGGCCTGCTGCTGTGGATGCAGAAAGTGTACGGCGATAAAGCGCCGGAAGCCTGGCAGAAACTGGCCGCCAAAACGGTCACCGTTACCAAGGGCTGGAGTGAAGCCTACGGTCTGTTCCTGAAAGGGGAAAGCGACCTGGTGCTGAGCTACACCACCTCGCCTGCGTATCATATTATCGCCGAGAAGAAAGACAATTACGCCGCCGCTGATTTTGCTGAAGGCCACTACCTGCAGGTTGAAGTGGCTGCCCGCACCTATGCCAGCAAACAGCCGGAGCTGGCCGAGAAGTTCCTGAAATTCATGGTCTCACCGTCGTTCCAGAGCGCCATTCCAGAGGGCAACTGGATGTACCCGGTCACCAACGTCGCGTTACCTGCCGGTTTTGACACGCTGGTGAAACCCAAAACCACGCTGGAATTTACCCCGCACGACGTCGCCGGGAAACGTGCCGCCTGGGTCAGTGAATGGCAACGCGCCGTCAGCCGCTAATCGCCGGCTGGCTCCTTCCGGGGCTGACGGCTGCCACGCTGATGGTGACCGTCGCGCTGGGGGCGTTTCTGGCGCTGTGGCTTAACGCGCCCGCTACTGACGTAGCGGCACTGTGGCACGACAGCTATCTGTGGCACGTCATCCGCTTCTCGTTCTGGCAGGCATTTCTCTCCGCCCTGCTCTCTGTCGTACCTGCCATCTTCCTCGCCCGCGCCCTCTACCGACGTCGCTTCCCCGGCAGGCAGGCGCTGCTACGCCTGTGCGCGATGACGCTTATCCTGCCGGTACTGGTGGCGGTGTTTGGCATTCTTAGCGTCTATGGCCGTCAGGGCTGGCTTGCCTCCCTGTGTCAGGTGCTCGGGCTGGAGTGGACCTTCTCACCCTATGGCCTGCAGGGCATTTTGCTGGCACACGTCTTTTTCAATATGCCGATGGCCACGCGACTGCTGCTGCAGGCGCTGGAGAATATCCCCGGTGAGCAGCGCCAGCTGGCCGCCCAGCTCGGGATGCGCGGCTGGTCGTTTTTCCGGTTTGTCGAGTGGCCCTGGCTGCGCCGCCAGATCCCCCCGGTGGCTGCGCTGATTTTCATGCTCTGCTTCGCCAGCTTTGCCACGGTGCTCTCTCTGGGCGGTGGGCCACAGGCCACCACCATCGAGCTCGCCATCTATCAGGCCCTGAGCTATGACTACGATCCCGGTCGCGCGGCGCTACTGGCGATGGTGCAGATGTTCTGCTGCCTGGGGCTGGTGGTACTGAGCCAGCGGCTGGGTAAAGCCATTGCGGTGGGCAGCAGCCAACTGACCGGCTGGCGCGATCCGCAGGACTGCCTGCGCAGCCGCCTGACCGATGGCCTGCTGATCGCTCTGGCGCTGCTGCTGCTGCTCCCGCCGCTGCTGGCGGTGGTGGTCGACGGGCTGAACCTCAACCTGCTGTCTGTGCTGCAGCAGCCGGTGCTCTGGCAGGCGCTCGGCACCTCGCTGCGCATTGCGCTCGGGGCAGGTTTGCTCTGCGTGGTGCTGACCATGATGCTGCTGTGGACCAGCCGCGAACTGTATGCCCGACAGGCAATCGTGACCGGACAGATGCTGGATCTCAGCGGCATGTTGATTCTGGCGATGCCCGGCATCGTGCTGGCGAGCGGATTCTTCCTGCTGTTTAACAGCACCATCGGCCTGCCTGAATCGGCGGACGGGATTGTGATTTTCACCAATGCGCTGATGGCGATCCCCTATGCACTGAAAGTGCTGGAAAATCCGATGCGCGATCTCAGCGCCCGCTACACGCAGCTTTGTTCCTCGCTGGGGATGCACGGCTGGCAACGGCTCACAACGGTTGAGCTGCGCGCGTTGAAGCGCCCGCTGGCTCAGGCGCTGGCATTTGCCTGCGTGCTGTCGATCGGGGATTTCGGGGTGGTGGCGCTGTTTGGCAATGATGATTTCCGCACCCTGCCGTTCTGGCTGTATCAACAGATCGGCTCGTATCGCAGCCAGGATGGTGCCGTCACGGCGCTGCTGCTATTGCTGCTGTGCTTTGCGTTATTTACCGTTATCGAAAAACTTCCGGGACGTGATGTTAAAACTGACTGATGTAACCTGGCTTTACCAGCACCTGCCGATGCGTTTCACGCTCTCCGTTCGCCCGGGAGAATTAATCGCGGTGCTCGGCCCCAGCGGGGCGGGCAAAAGTACGCTCCTGAACCTGGTCGCCGGTTTTCTGCAACCGGCCAGCGGCAGCATCACCATTGAAGAGAAAGACCATACCCGGACGCCGCCTTCTCAGCGCCCGGTGTCGATGCTGTTTCAGGAAAACAACCTCTTTACCCACCTGACGGTGCGTCAGAATATCGGCCTTGGGATGCATCCGGGGCTGCGGCTGAACGCCGATCAGCAGCAAAAGCTGAACAGCATTGCGGCGCAAATGGGGATCAGCGACCTGCTGGAACGTCTGCCGGGCGAGCTTTCCGGGGGTCAGCGTCAGCGTGCCGCCCTGGCGCGCTGCCTGGTGCGTGAACAGCCCATTTTGCTGCTGGATGAGCCCTTTTCGGCGCTGGATCCCGCCTTACGCCAGGAGATGCTGCTGCTGGTAAAAGAGGTTTGTGAGCGTCAGCAGCTGACGATGCTGATGGTGTCACACAGCGTGGAAGATGCGGCGAGGATCGCCCCCCGCGCCGTGGTGGTGGCCGATGGGCGTATCGCCTGGGATGGCGATACCCAGGCACTGGTGCAAGGCAAGGTCAGCGCGTCGCGGCTGTTGGGGATCGCGTAAACCCGGTCAGCGGCTGACCACTTTTAGCAAGATCTCGCCGTACACCGGCATCAGCGGGTGGCGAATCAACGCCACCAGCGCCATCACCGCCACGCCCAGCATCACGGGTGCCACCCACAGCAGACGTCCACGCGGCAGGTAAGTGCTCAGACGATCGGCGCTCGCTTTACCGCTGCGCCACAGTCGCCAGCAGAGCCATGCCGCCAGCCACAGCAGCAGCGCGGTCGCCAGCAGCAGCCATTTAAAGCCTCCGCTCTGCATCCCGACAGGAATATCGATCGCCGCACCGGCCAGAATGCCCGGCAGGAAATAGACCGGCGGCCAGAACAGGCACCCAATCAGATTCGGCACAATAAACTTCGACACCGGCAGATCGAGCATCCCCGCCACCATCGGCACCAGCGGACGCGTCGGCCCCACAAAACGGCCCACCAGAATGGTAAACATGCTGTGCTGATGCAGGGCGTGCTCGGTTTTATCGAGCAGGGCTTTGTTCTTCTTCATGAACGACCAGCGGTGCAGCGGCTTTTTAAAGCGCCAGCCCAGCCAGAAAGAGATCCAGTCGCCCAGCAGACAGCCGACGATGCCCGCCAGCCACGCCTGCCAGAAGTTAACCTCGCCGCTGCCGATCAGCGCCCCAAGCCCGGCCATCATCACCGTGCCGGGTAAAATGAGCCCGACCAGCGCCAGAGATTCGAGAAAGGCCACTAACGCAATCGCGAAGAGCGAGTAAGTAACGGACTGGGTAATAAAATGTTCCAGCAATGCCTGCATAACTGTTCCGGTCAGGTAACAAAGCAGGGATTCTGCGAAGACATGCCTGCTGCGTCAAGACATCAATTGTCTGAATAGTTTACCGGGTGTACGCGGCTTTCAGCGAATTCGTTTAGTTTTATTTACCTTCTGTTCACTTTTTTACTCACAGCCCGCGCGGAATTCGCTGGGGCTGGCACCGGTGCATTTCTTAAACACGCGGGAAAAATAGAGTTGATCTTCAAAGCCTACGTTGCGCCCGACGCTGGCAATCGGCATCCGGGTGGTGCTCAGCAGCAGTTTGGCCTGGCTGATGCGCTGATCTTCGCGCCAGCTCAGCACGCTCACGCCCAGCTGCTGGCGGAACAGGTGCGACAGGCGCGACGGAGAGAGGCAAACGTGCTGGGCAACGCTGGCAATGTCGAACTGCCCGTCCGCCAGATGATCGCTGATGTACTGGCATGCCTCGCGCACCCGATGATCCAGCGGCGGGTTGAGCGACTCGTTGATCGCCTCCATGCGCCTGAGCAGCAGTTGCTCCAGCAGGTTGATCGCCAGCAGCTCGGCGTAGCGCCCACCCGCCTGCCCGGCCTCGATGATCTGGGCGAACAGCTCGCGAAACTGCGGCTGATGCACGTCATCCGGGCGATAAAATCCAGTGTGGGCAAACATCGACGGCCAGCTCAGCCACTCCTGCCAGTAGGCGCGCGGACGAAAGTAGACCCACTGGTGATACCACTCGCTGGCATCCGGATGGCGTCCGTAGTGGTGAATTTCTCCCGGCGGAAACAGCAGAATATCGCCTGGACGGCAGATATAGGTTTGATCGTTATTCTTAATCACCCCTTCGCCGCGCACGGTCATATTGAGGATATAGCCTTTCATCCCCAGCGGTCGATCAACGTAAAAATCGAGATACCCCTCAGACTCGATAGGGGTTAATCCCGCGACCAGATGCGCGTTAAACGAGTAGCCCGGCAGCAGGGGATCACTTTGCGTTTCAGCCATAATTTCAATACTCCTGACGGTCCTGAAGGAAACCATTTGTCCATATCAACAAAAGCGGCATAAAAACCGGGCCCTGAAAGGTCCAAACGCTATCAGCACGCTTTTATGTCCAGATTGATAACGCCTCCGTTGCGATTTAACCGTAACAGCGTGCAGGTCAGCGGTAACAAAAGTGTCTATAACCGCGGCAGAAATGTCCACATTGAATATTTGCACGGCGTCACACTTTCTCATGTCACAGCAAAATCATCCATAAGATTAGCGGATCCTGCCTGACGATTTTCTCCCTCACTCTCTAATGTTCATGCATACCTGTTTTTTGATGGAGCAACAGCATGGCAATTGCGATTGGCCTGGACTTTGGCAGTGACTCGGTACGTGCCCTGGCAGTGGAGTGCACAACGGGCCAGGAGATAGCGACGAGCGTTGAGTGGTACCCGCGCTGGCAAGAGGGGCGCTTCAGTGATGCGCCGAATAATCAGTTCCGCCACCACCCGCGGGACTATATCGAGTCGATGGAAGCGGCAATCAAAGCGGTGCTGGCCGACTTGAGCGACGCACAGCGCAGCGAGATCGTCGGGATTGGCGTGGACAGCACCGGTTCAACCCCGGCACCGATTGACGCCGACGGCCACGTGCTGGCGCTGCGCCCGGAGTTTGCTGATAACCCGAACGCCATGTTCGTGCTGTGGAAAGACCATACCGCAGTGGAAGAAGCCGAAGCCATCACCCGTTTGTGCCATCAGCCTGGCAAGAACGACTACTCCCGCTACATTGGCGGCATTTACTCCAGCGAGTGGTTCTGGGCCAAAATTCTGCACGTCACCCGTCAGGACGCACGCGTGGCGCAGGCCGCGGTGTCGTGGATTGAACTCTGCGACTGGGTACCCGCTCTGCTTTCTGGCACGACGCGCCCACAGGACATTCGCCGGGGTCGCTGCAGCGCCGGGCATAAATCCTTGTGGCATGAAAGCTGGGGCGGTCTGCCACCCGCCACCTTCTTTGACGAACTCGATCCTGTCATCAACCAGAACCTCGACTACCCGCTGTTTACCGATACCTGGACGGCCGATATCCCGGTGGGCACGCTCTGTGCAGAGTGGGCAGAGCGCCTTGGCCTGCCGCAGCAGGTGGCCATTTCCGGCGGCGCCTTTGACTGTCATATGGGCGCAGTGGGCGCGGGCGCCCAGCCCAACACGCTGGTGAAAGTGATCGGCACCTCAACTTGCGACATCCTCACCGCCGACAAAGCCAGCGTGGGCGACCGCGCAGTGAAAGGCATTTGCGGCCAGGTCGACGGCAGCGTGGTCCCTGACTTTATCGGTCTGGAAGCGGGCCAGTCCGCCTTCGGCGATATCTATGCCTGGTTTGGTCGGGTGCTGGGCTGGCCGCTGGATCAACTGGCGGCCACCCATCCGGAACTCAAACCTCAGATTGACGCCAGCAAGAAGCAGCTGCTGGTGCAATTAACCGACGCCTGGGCAAAAAACCCCTCTCTGGACCATCTACCGGTGGTACTCGACTGGTTTAACGGTCGCCGTACGCCGAATGCTAACCAGCGTCTGAAAGGGGTAATTACCGATCTGAATCTCGCCACCGACGCCCCGGCGCTATTTGGCGGGCTGGTGGCGGCGACCGCCTTTGGCGCGCGCGCGATTATGGAGTGCTTCACCGAACAGGGTATCGACGTCAACAACGTGATGGCGCTGGGCGGGATCGCCCGTAAGAACCCGGTGATCATGCAGGTCTGCTGCGATGTCCTGAACCGTCCGCTGCAGATTGTCGCCTCCGATCAATGCTGTGCTCTGGGCGCCGCCATCTTCGCTGCCGTAGCGGCAGGCGTGCATGCCGATATCCCGACCGCGCAACAGCATATGGCCAGCGAGGTGGAAAACACCCTGCAGCCGCGCGCGCAGCAGGCACAACGTTTTGAACAGCTTTATCAGCGCTATCAGCAGTGGTCGCAAAGCGCTGAACAGCACTATCTCCCTGTCGCCGCCCCGGTTAAGAACACCCCGGAATCCACGGCAACCCTGACACATTAAGGACACGATAATGACCATTTTTAATAATTATGAAGTGTGGTTTGTGATTGGTAGCCAGCATCTTTACGGGCCGGAAGCCCTGCGCCAGGTAACTCAGCACGCTGAACATGTTGTAAACGCCCTGAATGCAGAGGCCAAACTGCCCTGCAAGCTGGTCCTGAAACCGCTCGGCACCTCACCGGATGAGATCACCCATATCTGCCGTGATGCCAACTACGACGACAAATGCGCCGGTCTGGTGGTGTGGCTGCACACCTTCTCCCCGGCCAAAATGTGGATCAACGGCCTGACAATCCTCAACAAACCGCTGCTGCAGTTCCATACCCAGTTCAACGCGGCGCTGCCGTGGGACAGCATCGACATGGACTTTATGAACCTGAACCAGACCGCGCACGGCGGCCGCGAGTTTGGCTTCATTGGCGCGCGTATGCGTCAGCAGCACGCGGTCGTGACCGGTCACTGGCAGGATCAACAGGCCCACAAACGTATTGGTTCGTGGATGCGCCAGGCGGTATCAAAACAGGATACCCGCCAGCTGAAAGTGGCTCGCTTTGGCGACAACATGCGTGAAGTGGCGGTCACCGACGGGGATAAAGTCGCCGCGCAGATCAAGTTTGGTTTTTCGGTTAACACCTGGGCGGTAGGCGACCTGGTGCAGGTGGTCAACGAGGTCAGCGACGGCGATGTGAATGCACTGATCGATGACTACGAAAGTAGCTACCGCCTGACGGCTGCCGCACAAATCAACGGTGACAAGCGCCAGAACGTGCTGGATGCTGCCCGCATTGAGCTGGGCATGAAGCGCTTCCTCGAACAGGGCGGCTTCCATGCGTTCACCACCACCTTTGAAGATCTTCACGGCCTGAAGCAACTGCCAGGCCTGGCGGTACAACGTCTGATGCAGCAGGGCTATGGCTTTGCAGGCGAAGGCGACTGGAAAACCGCCGCCCTGCTACGCATCATGAAAGTGATGTCGACCGGTCTGCAGGGCGGCACCTCATTTATGGAGGATTACACCTACCACTTCGAGAACGGCAACGATCTGGTGCTGGGCTCGCACATGCTGGAAGTGTGTCCATCGATCGCTGTTGACGAAAAACCGATCCTCGACGTGCAGCACCTGGGCATTGGCGGCAAAGCCGATCCAGCCCGTCTGATCTTCAACACCCGTACCGGCCCGGCGATTAACGCCAGCCTGATCGATCTGGGCGATCGCTTCCGCCTGCTGGTCAACTGTGTTGATACGGTAGAAACCCCGCACGCCCTGCCAAACCTGCCGGTGGCTAACGCCCTGTGGAAAGCTCAGCCGGATCTGCCAACCGCCTCCGAAGCCTGGATCGTAGCCGGTGGCGCACACCATACCGTGTTCAGCCACGCGCTGGATCTCAGCGACATGCGTCAATTCGCTGAACTGCACGACATCGAGCTGGCGGTCATCGATAACGATACCCGTATGCCGGCCTTTAAAGACGCACTGCGCTGGAACGAAGTCTATTACGGTTCAAAACGTTAACAGGGGAACCTTTGGCCTGCCGCAGGGCGGGCCTTTTTTCCTGGAGGATGCATGCTAGAAGATCTTAAACGTCAGGTTCTGGAAGCCAATCTGGCCCTGCCGGAACATCATCTCGTTACCCTGACCTGGGGTAACGTCAGCGCGGTCGATCGTGAACGCGGTGTGTTTGTGATTAAACCGTCCGGCGTCGATTACCGGGCGATGACCGCCGACGATATGGTGGTGGTGAGCCTTGCGACCGGCGAAGTGGTGGAAGGAAAGAAAAAGCCCTCCTCTGATACGCCCACCCATCGGCTACTGTATCAATCCTTCCCGTCGATTGGCGGCATTGTGCATACCCACTCCCGTCACGCCACCATCTGGGCGCAGGCAGGACTTTCAATCCCGGCGACCGGCACTACCCATGCCGACTATTTCTACGGCCCCATACCCTGCACCCGCAAGATGACCGATGCCGAGATCAACGGGGAGTATGAGTGGGAAACTGGCAACGTGATTGTCGAAACCTTTGAGAATCAAGGGATTGATGCGTCGCAGATGCCTGGGGTACTGGTGCATTCTCACGGCCCGTTCGCGTGGGGCAAAAATGCCGAAGACGCGGTGCACAACGCCATCGTGCTGGAGGAAGTTGCTTATATGGGCATCTTCTGCCGTCAGCTGGCCCCGCAACTACCAGACATGCAGCAAACGCTGCTCGACAAACACTACCTGCGCAAGCACGGCGCGAAAGCCTATTACGGGCAGTAACAACACAGGGACACCTGTATAAAACCCCAGCAAAACTCCCTCAACCAGGCTATACTCACGCCTGGTTTTTCTTTATGAGAGAGCGGCGTGGCGCAGGCGCAAGAAGGTTTTTTATTGACCCGACACTGGCGGGATACGCCGCAGGGTACAGAGGTTGAATTCTGGCTGGCAACCGACAAGGGACCGCTTAACGTCACCCTGCCTGCGCAGGAATCCGTCGCGTTCATCCCTGAACCGCACGTCGAAAAAACCAAACAGCTGCTGCGCGATGAAAACGGCTGGCGGCTGACCCCGCTTGAACTGCACGACTTTCAGCGTCGTCCGGTGTACGGCCTCTACTGTCGCGCCCATCGCCAGCTGATGCGCTATGAAAGGCTGCTGCGTGAGGCGGGCGTGACCTTGTATGAAGCGGACATCCGTCCTCCGGAGCGCTTCCTGATGGAGCGCTTTATAACCGCGCCCGTCTGGGTCGATGGCACCCCACAGGGCGACGGGCTGATTAACGCCCGCCTCAAACCCCATCCGCACTATCGCCCGCCCCTCAAATGGGCGTCGATCGATATTGAAACCACCCGCCACGGCGAGCTGTACTGTATTGGCATCGAGGGCTGCGGCCAGCGGGTTGTCTATATGCTGGGTCCGGCCAATGGCGATGCCGCCGGGCTCGATTTCCAGCTTGAGTACGTTAACAGCCGTCCGCAACTGCTGGAAAAGCTCAACGCGTGGGTAGCGCAGCACGACCCGGACGTGCTCATCGGCTGGAATGTGGTGCAGTTCGACTTAAGGGTGCTGCAAAAGCACGCCGAGCGCTACCGCATTCCGCTGCTGCTCGGGCGCGGCAACAGCGAGCTGGAGTGGCGCGAGCACGGGTTTAAGAACGGCGTCTTCTTTGCCCAGGCTCGCGGGCGCCTTATCATCGACGGTATCGAAGCGTTAAAGTCTGCCTTCTGGAGCTTCTCGTCGTTCTCGCTGGAAACGGTATCGCAGGAGCTGCTTGGTGAGGGCAAGTCCATCGACAATCCCTGGGACCGGATGGACGAGATCGACCGCCGGTTTGCGCAGGATAAACCGGCTCTGGCGACCTATAACCTGAAAGACTGCGAGCTGGTGACGCGTATTTTCCACAAAACGGAGATCATGCCGTTCCTGCTGGAGCGTGCCACCGTCAACGGGCTGGCGGTTGACCGGCACGGTGGTTCGGTTGCGGCCTTCAGCCACCTCTATATCCCGCGCATGCACCGGGCGGGCTATGTCGCCCCTAACCTCGGCGATGTGCCGCCGCAGGCCAGCCCTGGCGGCTATGTGATGGACTCCCGGCCAGGTCTGTACGACTCGGTGCTGGTGCTGGACTATAAAAGCCTTTATCCGTCGATTATCCGTACCTTCCTGATCGATCCGGTGGGGCTGGTGGAAGGGCTGGCGCAGCCGGATGAACAGCACAGCACCGAAGGCTTTCTCGGGGCGCGTTTTTCCCGGGAAAAACACTGTTTGCCGGAGATCGTCAGCCAAATCTGGCACGGTCGCGATGACGCCAAACGCCACGGCAACAAACCCTTGTCCCAGGCTCTGAAGATCATCATGAACGCCTTTTATGGCGTACTCGGCACCAGCGCCTGCCGCTTCTTTGATCCTCGCCTGGCGTCGTCGATCACGATGCGCGGTCATGAAATTATGCGCCAGACTAAAGCGCTGATTGAGTCCCAGGGCTACGACGTGATTTACGGCGATACCGACTCGACCTTCGTCTGGCTCAAAGGGGCACACCGGGAAGAAGACGCCGCAGCTATCGGCCAGAAGCTGGTGGCATACGTTAACGACTGGTGGCTCACCCACCTGCAGCAGGCTGGCTTAACCAGCACCCTTGAGCTGGAATATGAGACCCACTTTTGTCGTTTTTTAATGCCGACCATTCGCGGCACCGATCAGGGCAGCAAGAAGCGCTATGCCGGTCTGATTCAGGAGGGAAGTAATCAGCGAATGGTCTTTAAAGGGCTGGAAACGGTACGTACCGACTGGACGCCGCTGGCCCAGCATTTCCAGCAGGCGCTGTATCTGAAAATCTTCCGTCAGGAGCCCTATCAGGACTACGTGCGTGAGACCATCGCCAGCCTGATGGCGGGCGAGCTGGATAACCAGCTGGTGTACCGCAAGCGCCTGCGTCGCCCGCTGACGGAGTACCAGCGTAACGTCCCGCCGCACGTTCGCGCTGCGCGGCTTGCCGACGAAGAGAATGTCCGTCGCGGCCGCGCGCCACAGTATCAAAATCGCGGCACCATCAAATATGTCTGGACCACCAGCGGCCCGGAGCCGGTGGATTATCAGCACTCGCCGCTTGACTACGATCACTACCTCACGCGCCAGCTGCAGCCCGTGGCAGAAGGAATTTTACCGTTTATGGACGACGATTTTGCTACACTGATGACGGGACAGTTGGGGCTATTTTGACAGGTGACGAAATCGCTGCCATCCAGTACCATAGCGCCCTTTCCATTCCCGGACCCATTATTCGATTGCCGTCATTTTGAACGGTAGTTGAACTATTGCCTGCAATTAAAGATTAGAGCCGAACAAATATGCCTTTTACACTTGGTCAACGCTGGATCAGCGATACAGAAAGCGAACTTGGATTAGGAACGGTAGTGGCGCTGGATGCGCGGATGGTCACTTTCCTTTTCTCCGCAACCGGTGAAAACCGTCTGTATTCTCGCAATGACTCCCCTGTCACCCGCGTGATGTTCAACCCGGGCGACACCGTTACCAGCCATGAAGGCTGGCAGCTGAAGATTGAAGACGTAAAAGAAGAGAACGGACTGCTGGCCTATATCGGCACGCGTCTCGATACCGACGAGACCGATGTGATGCTGCGCGAAGTACTGCTCGACAGCAAACTGGTATTCAGCAAGCCACAGGATCGCCTGTTTGCCGGTCAGATTGACCGTATGGATCGCTTCTCGCTGCGCTATCGCGCGCGTAAATTCCAGAGCGAACAGTACCGGATGCCGTGGAGCGGCCTGCGCGGTCAGCGCACCAGCCTGATCCCTCACCAGCTCAACATTGCCCATGATGTCGGCCGTCGCCATGCGCCGCGTGTCCTGCTGGCCGATGAAGTGGGTTTAGGTAAAACCATCGAAGCGGGCATGATTCTGCATCAGCAGCTGCTCGCGGGCGCGGCCGAACGTGTGCTGATCGTGGTGCCGGAAACCCTGCAGCACCAGTGGCTGGTGGAGATGCTGCGCCGCTTTAACCTGCGCTTCTCCCTGTTCGACGATGAGCGCTATGCCGAAGCCCAGCACGATGCCGATAACCCGTTCGAAACCGAACAGCTGGTAATCTGCTCCCTGGACTTTGTCCGCCGCAGCAAGCAGCGCCTCGAACACCTGTGTGATGCCGAATGGGACATCATGGTGGTCGATGAAGCGCACCATCTGGTGTGGAGCGAAGAGGCGCCAAGCCGTGAGTATATGGCGATTGAACAGCTGGCCGAGCGCGTGCCGGGGATCCTGCTGCTGACCGCAACGCCGGAGCAGCTGGGTCTGGAAAGCCATTTTGCGCGTCTGCGCCTGCTCGATCCGAGCCGCTTCCACGACTTCGCGCAGTTTGTTGAAGAGCAGAAAAATTATCGCCCGGTGGCCGATGCCGTTGCCCTGTTGCTGGCGGGCAAGCATCTGTCCAACGACGAGCTCAATACCCTGAGCGATCTGATTGGCGAACAGGATATCGAGCCCTTACTGCAGGCCGCCAACAGCGACCGTGACGGCGCTGAAGCCGCGCGTCAGGAGCTGGTCTCGATGCTGATGGACCGCCACGGCACCAGCCGCGTCCTGTTCCGTAACACCCGTAACGGGGTGAAAGGTTTCCCGAAACGCGAGCTGCACACCATCCGTCTGCCGCTGCCAACCCAGTACCAGACCGCGATCAAAGTCTCTGGCATCATGGGCGCACGCAAAACGGCGGAAGAGCGCGCCCGCGATATGCTCTATCCGGAACAGATTTACCAGGAATTTGAAGGCGACAGCGGCACCTGGTGGAACTTCGATCCGCGCGTTGAATGGCTGATGGGCTACCTGACCGCGAATCGCGCCCAGAAAGTGCTGGTCATTTGCGCCAAAGCCACCACAGCCCTACAGCTTGAGCAGGTTCTGCGCGAGCGGGAAGGCATTCGCGCCGCGGTGTTCCATGAAGGGATGTCGATCATTGAGCGCGACCGCGCAGCGGCCTGGTTCTCCGAAGAAGACAGCGGCGCACAGGTTCTGCTGTGTTCCGAAATCGGTTCCGAAGGGCGTAACTTCCAGTTCGCCAGCCGTCTGGTGATGTTCGACCTGCCGTTCAACCCGGATCTGCTGGAGCAGCGTATTGGTCGTCTGGACCGTATTGGCCAGGCGCACGATATCCAAATCCATGTGCCGTATCTGGAAAAAACGGCCCAGTCAGTGCTGGTGCGTTGGTTCCACGAAGGGCTGGATGCGTTTGAACATACCTGCCCGACCGGTCGCACCATTTACGACAACGTCCATAGCGAGCTGACAGCCTTCCTCGCATCGCCGGAAATCACCGACGGCTTTGACGATCTGATCAAAGTCTGTCGTGAACAGCACGACGCACTGAAAGTTCAGCTGGAACAGGGCCGGGATCGTCTGCTGGAGATCCACTCTAACGGCGGTGAAAAAGCGCAGGCCCTGGCCGAAAGCATCGAAGAGCAGGATGACGATACCAGCCTGATCAGCTTTGCCATGAACCTGTTCGATATCGTCGGTATTAACCAGGACGATCGTGGGGAGAACATGATTGTGCTCACCCCGTCCGATCATATGCTGGTGCCGGACTTCCCTGGCCTGCCGGAAGATGGCTGCACCATCACCTTTGAACGTGATGTGGCCCTGTCTCGCGAAGATGCCCAGTTCATTACCTGGGAACACCCGTTGATTCGTAACGGCCTGGATCTGATCCTCTCCGGCGATACCGGCAGCAGCACTATTTCGCTGTTGAAGAACAAAGCCTTGCCGGTGGGCACGCTACTGCTCGAGCTGATTTACGTTGTGGAAGCCCAGGCGCCGAAACAGCTGCAGCTTAACCGCTTCCTGCCCGCCACGCCGGTGCGTTTGCTGCTGGATAAGAACGGTACCAACCTCGCGGCGCAGGTTGAGTTTGAAAGCTTTAACCGTCAGCTCAGTGCGGTTAACCGTCATACCGGCAGTAAGCTGGTGAACGCCGTTCAGCAGGACGTTTATGCCATTCTGCAACAGGGTGAAACGCAGATTGAGAAAGCGGCTCGCGTATTAATTGATGCCGCACGCAGTGAAGCTGATGAAAAACTGTCAGCCGAGCTATCTCGTCTGGAAGCGCTGAGAGCGGTAAACCCGAACATCCGTGACGACGAGCTGGCGGCGATCGAAAGCAATCGTCAGCAGGTGCTCGAAAGCCTGGACGAGGCGGGCTGGCGTCTGGATGCGCTGCGCCTCATCGTTGTGACGCATCAGTAAGCGAGGCGCAAAATGGTAATGGAACCCTACAATCCCCCGCAGGATCCGTGGCTGATCATTCTGTATCAGGATGAACATATTATGGTGGTCAACAAGCCGAGCGGCTTGTTGTCCGTGCCCGGCAGGCTGGATGAGCACAAAGACAGCGTGATGACGCGTATTCAGCGCGATCATCCCCAGGCGGAGTCCGTCCACCGTCTGGACATGGCGACCAGCGGTGTGATTGTGGTGGCGTTGACCAAGGCGGCTGAGCGTGAACTTAAGCGCCAGTTTCGCGAGCGCGAGACGAAGAAACAGTACGTGGCACGGGTCTGGGGTCATCCCCAGCCAGCCGAAGGGCTGGTTGATCTGCCGCTGATCTGCGACTGGCCGAACCGCCCGAAGCAGATGGTGTGCTACGAGACCGGTAAAGCGGCGCAGACCGAGTATGAAGTGCTGGAGTACGCGCAGGACAATAGCGCGCGGGTGCGGTTAAAACCGATTACCGGCCGCTCGCACCAGCTGCGTGTGCATATGCTGGCGTTAGGGCATCCGATTCTGGGTGACCGCTTTTATGCCTCACCGGAGGCGCTGGCGATGGCCCCGCGCCTGCAGCTGCACGCTGAGATGCTGACCATTACCCATCCTGAATATGGCACGCCGATGACCTTCAAGGCCCCGGTGGATTTTTGACGAGTTGCCCGGCAGCACTTTGCCTGCCGGGCTTTCATCCTTACTTAAAGCCTTTCTGCTCTTTAATCAGTTCGTACGCTTTCTGAATTTCCTGCGCTTTCTGCTTCGCCATCTCCATCATTTCTGGCGGTAAACCTTTCGCCACCAGCTTATCCGGATGGTGTTCGCTCATCAGCTTGCGGTAGGCGCGCTTAATGGTCGTCGCATCGTCAGTGGGCTTAACGCCCAGCACGTTACAGGCATCTTCCAGCGTCGGTCCCCGCTGCGCCTGCTGCCAACCGCCGCCGCCCGCCTGCTGTTGCTGATAGCCACCACCAAAATGCGCCCCGCCCTGCATCATCCGCAGGAACTGATCGAACTGGTTGCGGGAGATACCCAGCTCCTCGGCTATGACGTACAGCACCTCACGTTCGTTAGGGTGTAACGAGCCGTCAGCGAACGCAGCCTGAATCTGAATTTCCAGAAACATCCGAATTAAGTCCGAACGACCGAAGCAGATGCCACGAAACTGACGCATTTTTTCGCGCAGGGGATAGTTATCCGCCTTGCCGATCCGAAAAGCGTGCTGTGCCGCCGCCCGGGAGTCCCCGTGCAGGCTCAAGCGATCCATAAACTGGCTGGCTATGTGGATGTCCGCCTCCGTCACCCGCCCTTTCGATTTGGTCAGATGGCCCATCACTTCAAAGGTGGTGGCAAAAAAAAGTGCCTGTCGTTCGCGTTGATTGGCAAACCACGCCATCTTACGACTTCGCGCTTTATCAAACATATGGCCGATAATCAGCCCCAGAACGATGCCCCAGAAACCCGCGCCCATCAGTAAAGCGAAGGCCACGCCGATAATTTTTCCCCAATACTGCATATACTCCCCAAATGGTGATGTATTTGATCCCGCACAACGCCATCATTCCGGTGGTCGAGCCACGGTCAATTGAAGGACATCGCCTATAATTTGCATTATCATACTCGTCATTCAATAGCGAGCCTATCCCCACTGCTCGCTTACGGGCAGGATTAACGCTGGCACTGCGATGATGAGTAAGATAGTCTCTGACCGTTTGCCAGCGATAAGCCACTGATGACGGAACAATAAATAAAACGTATGAAAAAACGTATCCCCACCCTCCTGGCCACGATGATAGCTGCAGCCTTGTACAGTCAACAAGGGCTGGCGGCCGATCTTGCCTCGCAATGTATGCTGGGCGTCCCCAGCTACGATCGCCCGCTGGTTCAGGGTGATACGAACACGCTGCCGGTCACCATTACCGCTGATAACGCGAAAGGTAACTACCCTGACGATGCGGTGTTTAGCGGCAATGTGGATATTAACCAGGGTAACAGCCGTCTGCTGGCCGATGAAGTTCAGCTGCATCAGAAGCAGCCAGAAGGCAAGGTTGAGCCGGTACGTACGGTGGATGCGCTCGGTAATGTGCACTATGACGATAATCAGGTCATTCTGAAAGGTCCGAAAGCCTGGTCGAATCTGAATACTAAAGATACCAATGTCTGGGAAGGCGATTACCAGATGGTCGGACGCCAGGGCCGCGGTAAAGCCGATCTGATGAAGCAGCGCGGCGAAAACCGCTATACCATTCTCGAGAACGGCACCTTTACCTCCTGTCTGCCAGGCTCTGATACCTGGAGCGTGGTCGGCAGCGAAGTGATCCACGACCGCGAAGAGCAGGTTGCTGAGATCTGGAACGCCCGCTTTAAGCTCGGCCCGGTGCCGGTCTTCTACAGCCCTTACCTGCAGCTGCCGGTGGGTGATAAACGTCGCTCGGGCTTTTTGATCCCGAATGCCCAGTACAGTACCAGCAATTATTTCGAATTCTACCTGCCGTACTACTGGAACATCGCGCCCAATATGGACGCCACGATCACGCCGCACTATATCCACAAACGCGGCAACATCATGTGGGAAAACGAGTTCCGCTATCTGACACAGGCCGGTTCAGGTCTGATGGAACTGGACTATTTGCCCTCGGATAAAGTCTATGAAGATGAGCATCCGACCGAGGGCGATCGCCACCGCTGGCTGTACTACTGGCAGCACGCCGGGGTGATGGATCAGGTGTGGCGTTTCAATATTGACTATACCAAGGTCAGCGATCCGAATTATTTCAACGATTTCTCGTCGAAATACGGCTCCAGCACCGACGGTTATGCCACGCAGAAATTTAGCGTAGGCTATGCGATAGAGAACTTTGACGCCACGGTGTCAACCAAACAGTTCCAGGTGTTCAGCACCCAAAATACCAGCACTTACGCCGCTGAACCGCAGCTGGACGTTAACTGGTACCAGAATAACGTTGGGCCATTTGATACCCGCGTCTACGCCCAGGCGGTGCATTTCGTCAACACTAACAGTGATATGCCAGAATCTACCCGCCTGCACCTCGAGCCGACGATCAACCTGCCTGTGTCAAACAACTGGGCCAGCCTCGACACCGAAGTGAAGCTGATGGCGACGCACTATCAGCAGGACAATCTGGAGAAGTACAACGCCAGTAACGGCACTAATCTGGAAGACTCCGTTAACCGTACGCTGCCGCAGTTTAAAATGGACGGCAAGCTGATCTTCGAACGCGACATGAGCTGGAGCGAAGGCTATACCCAGACGCTGGAGCCGCGCGCCCAGTATCTGTATGTGCCGTATCGCGATCAGAGCAATATCCAGAACTACGACTCTGCGTTCCTGCAATCGGACTACAGCGGCCTGTTCCGCGACCGTACTTACGGCGGTCTGGACCGTATCGCGTCGGCTAACCAGGTCACGACCGGGGTCACAACTCGCGTTTATGATGACGCGGCAATTGAACGTTTTAATGCTTCTGTTGGTCAAATCTACTATTTCACCGAAGCCCGTACCGGTGATGACAATATCCAATGGGAGCAGGACGACAAAAAAGGGGCACTGGTCTGGGCCGGAGATACTTACTGGCGCATGACCGATCGTTGGGGCCTGCGCGGCGGCGTGCAGTACGATACGCGTCTGAACAACGTTGCCACCGGCAGTGGTACCCTCGAGTATCGTCGTGATGAAGACCGCCTGCTGCAGCTGAGCTACCGCTACGCCAGCCCGGAATACATCCAGGCGACATTGCCTAACTATGCGTCTGCCGAGCAGTATAAAGAGGGCATTTCGCAGGTTGGCGGTACCGCAAGCTGGCCGATTGCTGACCGCTGGTCCGTTGTGGGTGCCTATTACTTCGACACCAATACCAGCAAACCGGCGGATCAAATGGTGGGCCTGCAGTATAGCTCATGCTGTTACGCTATCCGCGTTGGCTACGAACGTAAGCTGAACGGTTGGGATAACACCCGAGCGCAAAGCGAATACGATAAAGTTATCGGCTTTAACATTGAGCTGCGTGGCCTGAGCTCTAACTACGGTCTGGGTACACAGCAGATGCTGCGGTCGAATATTCTGCCGTACCAAAATTCGTTGTGATGTTTTGAATTGAAACGTAATCCGCAATTGCGGTAATTGATATGGAAAAAGTATGAAGAACTGGAAAACGCTGCTGCTCGGTATCGCTATGGTTGCGAATACCAGCTTCGCGGCCCCACAGGTTGTCGACAAAGTCGCTGCCGTTGTGAACAACGGTGTGGTACTTGAGAGCGACGTTGATGGTTTGATGCAGTCTGTGAAGCTCAACGCGGGTCAGGCAGGTCAGCAACTTCCGGATGATGCCACACTGCGTCATCAGATCCTTGAACGTCTGATCATGGATCAGATCGTGCTGCAAATGGGTCAGAAAATGGGTGTGAAGATCTCTGATGAGCAGCTCGATCAGGCAATCGCCAACATTGCAAAACAGAACAACATGTCCGCCGACCAGATGCGCAGCCGTCTGGCCTATGACGGCATCAGCAATTCAACCTATCGCAATCAGATCCGCAAAGAGATGCTGATTTCTGAAGTGCGTAACAACGAAGTGCGTCGTCGCGTCACTATCCTGCCGCAGGAAGTGGAGTCGCTGGCCAAACAGGTCGGCAACCAGAACGATGCCAGCACCGAACTTAACCTGAGCCACATTCTGATCCCACTGCCGGAAAATCCGTCTTCCGACCAGGTGGCTGACGCAGAAAGCCAGGCGCGTTCTATCGTTGAACAGGCACGTAACGGTGATGACTTCGGCAAACTGGCGATCACCTATTCTGCTGACCAGCAGGCGCTGAAAGGCGGCCAGATGGGCTGGGGACGTATTCAGGAACTGCCTTCTATTTTTGCCCAGGCGCTGAGCACGGCGAAGAAAGGCGATATCGTCGGCCCGATCCGTTCCGGTGTGGGTTTCCATGTGCTGAAAGTGAACGATTTGCGCGGCCAGAGCCAGAGCATCTCCGTCACCGAAGTCCACGCTCGCCACATTCTGCTGAAAACCTCCCCGATCATGTCTGATACCCAGGCGCGTACCAAACTGGAGCAGATTGCCGCCGATATTCGCAGCGGTAAAACTTCCTTTGTGAACGCCGCGAAAGAGTTCTCTCAGGATCCAGGATCTGCCAATCAGGGCGGCGATCTGGGCTGGGCGGCAGCGGATATTTACGATCCGGCCTTCCGCGATGCATTAATGAAGATGAACAAAGGTCAGCTGAGCGCCCCGGTTCACTCCACCTTCGGCTGGCACCTGATTGAGCTGCTGGACACCCGCAATGTCGACAAAACCGATGCGGCACAAAAAGATCGCGCGTACCGTATGCTGTTCAATCGTAAGTTCTCTGAAGAAGCCGCGACCTGGATGCAAGAACAACGCGCCAGCGCCTACGTCAAAGTTCTGAGCAAGTAATGCAACCGCATCGTGTTGTCATCACGCCCGGCGAACCCGCCGGGATTGGTCCTGATTTGGTCGTCCAGCTTGCCCAGCGCAGCTGGCCGGTCGAACTGGTGATCTGCGCGGATGCCAGCGTGCTCGAAGCGCGGGCGAAGCTGCTCAATTTGCCGCTTACGCTATTGCCTTATCACGCGGACAACGCCCCCCTTCCGCAGCAGGCTGGTACGCTCACGCTGCTGCCCGTTCCACTCCGCGCGCCGGTTATCCCTGGCCAGCTCAGCACCGGGAACGGTCATTACGTGGTGGATACGCTGGCGCGCGCCTGCGATGGTTGCCTGAGCGGCGAATTTGCTGCGCTGATTACCGGGCCGGTTCATAAAGGGGTGATCAACGATGCGGGCGTGGCCTTTACCGGTCATACCGAGTTTTTTGAAGAACGCTCGCACAGCCCGAAAGTGGTGATGATGCTGGCGACTGAGGAGCTACGGGTCGCGCTGGCCACGACTCATCTGCCGATCAAAGCCGTCGCTGATGCCATCACCCCGGACTTGCTGCATGAAGTCATTACGATCCTGCATCACGATCTGCGCACGAAGTTCGGTATCAACGATCCGCACGTGCTGGTGTGTGGCCTGAATCCACATGCAGGGGAAGGCGGACACATGGGCATGGAAGAGATCGACACCATCATTCCGGTACTGGACGCGCTGCGGGCGCAGGGGATGAACCTTAGCGGCCCCTTGCCTGCCGATACCCTGTTCCAACCGAAATATCTCGGGAATGCTGACGCCGTGCTGGCGATGTACCACGATCAGGGCCTTCCCGTGCTAAAATACCAGGGCTTTGGCCGCGGCGTGAACATCACCCTCGGTTTACCCTTTATTCGCACGTCTGTTGACCATGGTACTGCGCTCGATTTAGCAGGCCAGGGGAAAGCAGATGTCGGCAGTTTTATTACGGCGCTTAATCTCGCCATCAAAATGATTGTTAATACTCAATGAATAATCGCGTCCATCAGGGCCATTTAGCCCGTAAACGTTTCGGGCAAAACTTCCTCAACGATCAGTTCGTGATCGAAAGTATTGTTTCGGCTATCAATCCACAAAAAGGCCAGGCAATGGTCGAGATCGGTCCAGGTCTGGCCGCACTGACCGAACCGGTAGGTGAACGTCTGGATGAACTGACCGTCATCGAACTGGACCGCGATCTGGCAGCCCGTCTGCAGACGCATCCGTTCCTCGGGCCAAAGCTGACCATTTATCAGCAGGATGCGATGACCATGAACTTCGGCGAGCTGTCGGAGAAACTGGGTCAGCCACTGCGCGTGTTCGGTAACCTGCCGTATAACATCTCCACGCCGCTGATGTTCCACCTGTTTAGCTATACTGATGCCATTGCCGACATGCACTTCATGTTGCAAAAAGAGGTTGTTAACCGACTGGTTGCAGGCCCAAACAGTAAAGCGTATGGTCGACTGAGCGTAATGGCTCAATATTTCTGCAACGTGATACCGGTGCTGGAAGTGCCGCCAACCGCGTTCACACCGCCGCCAAAAGTGGATTCTGCGGTTGTGCGTCTTGTACCGCACAAAACGATGCCGTATCCGGTCAAAGAATTGCGCGTATTGAGCCGTATCACCACAGAAGCGTTTAACCAGCGCCGTAAAACGATTCGTAACAGCCTGAGCAATTCGTTTACCGTTGAGGTTTTAGCTGAGCTGGGGATCGACCCGGCCATGCGTGCGGAGAACATTTCCGTAGAGCAGTACTGCAAGCTGGCTAATTACATCAGCGAAAATGCGCCGCCGAAGGAGAGCTAAGCCATGATTGATTCGCCCCGCGTATGTGTTCATGTACAAAGCATCTATGTTGAATCCCAGTCCACACCGGATGAAGAACGCTTTGTCTTTGCTTACACTGTTACCATTCGCAATCTGGGGCGGATGCCTGTGCAACTGCTTGGGCGCTATTGGCTTATTACCAACGGCAATGGCCGCGAAATCGAAGTGCAGGGCGAAGGTGTCGTCGGTGAACAACCGCACATCGAGCCCGGCGAAGAATATCAGTACACCAGCGGTGCAGTAATCGAAACGCCGCTGGGTACCATGCAAGGCCATTATGAAATGGTCGATACCGACGGCAATGCGTTCCGCATTGCCATTCCTGTATTCCGTCTGGCTGTTCCAACACTCATTCACTAAAATATGTCTACATATCTCATTGGTGACGTTCACGGTTGCTACGATGAACTGATCGCGTTGTTAAAGCAGGTGGATTTTACCCCGGGTACGGACACATTGTGGCTGACGGGCGATCTCGTCGCGCGTGGCCCTGGCTCGCTGGAAGTATTGCGCTACGTGAAGTCGCTTGGCGATAGCGTCCGGGTTGTCCTCGGCAACCATGACCTGCATCTGCTGGCCGTCTTTGCAGGTATCAGCCGTAACAAACCTAAAGACCGGATCACGCCGTTACTGGACGCGCCCGATGCCGATGAACTGATTAACTGGTTACGCCGTCAGCCGCTGCTGCAGGTCGATGAAGAGAAGAAACTGGTGATGGCACACGCGGGCATTACCCCGCAGTGGGATCTGGATACCGCAAAAGAGTGCGCACGCGATGTGGAAGCGGTGCTGGCCAGCGACTCGTATCCCTTCTTCCTTGATGCAATGTATGGCGACATGCCCAATAACTGGAGCCTGGAGCTCAGCGGCGTTGCGCGCCTGCGTTTCATCTCTAACGCCTTTACCCGCATGCGTTACTGCTTCCCGAACGGCCAGCTGGATATGTACTGCAAGGACGTGCCGGAAAATGCGCCAACGCCGCTCAAGCCGTGGTTTGCGATCCCTGGGCCAGTAACGGACCATTACAGCGTGATCTTTGGCCACTGGGCATCGCTGGAAGGCAAAGGTACCCCTGAGGGCATCTATGGGCTGGATACCGGCTGCTGCTGGGGAGGCGATCTCACCTGCCTGCGCTGGGAAGATAAAGCGTACTTTATTCAGCCTTCGAATCGGCGGTTGGATTTAGGCGAGGATGAAGCAGTCGCCTCGTAGCAGAGAGCTGCACCTTTCCCGATGGGAAAGGTGCAATAAGGATTAGCGGCGTTCAAGGATCTCGAAGCAGTAGCTGTGCGAATTTTGCGCATCCGCATCATGGAATTCGCTGAAGACCGACTCCCACTGGTCAGGATCGTAGTCCGGGAAATGGGTATCCCCTTCCACTTCGGCATCAATGTGCGTCAGATACAACTTCTGGGCTTTTGGCAGGAACTGCTCATAAACTCGACCGCCGCCAATCACCATCACTTCTTCGGCATCACCGCATGCAGCAATGGCTTCTTCGACAGACTTAACCCATTCGACACGATCGTCAGTGCCCGGCTGGCTGCTTAATACGATGTTTTTACGCCCCGGCAACGGTCGCCCGATTGACTCCCAGGTCAGGCGGCCCATTACTACCGGCTTGTTCAACGTTGTACGTTTAAACCATGCGAGATCGGCAGGCAGATCCCACGGCATGGCGTTCTCCATACCAATCACGCGATCTATCGCTAACGCCGCAATCAGACTGATCATTGATTAATTCCCGGATGCAAAAAAATTGCCGCCACTATACGGAAAGCGTAATCTTTCGTCGACTGGCGGCGGAGTAAAGAAGCGGAAATATTTAATATTTGCTGGCAACCCCGCTTCACGCTAAAGGTTTACTCTCCGGCTCATCCTGCGGATCCCCGGTATGCTTGCCCTCTTCCGTTCCTTGCCAGCCATGACGCTGGGTCAGAGACAGATGATTACGATCTTCATTGATGATCTCGGTCAGCATCGCGCTGGTGCGTTTGACGACTGCCGCGCGCGACGAAGCATCGTTTTCCGTCAGCTCGACCATCTCTTCGACCATCTCAGTATTAAACCGGCGGAACAGATCCGCACGTTCCCGGGCCTCATACGCGCCAAGTCCGAGACTTTCCAGCGCCAGACGGCCTGATTTAAGCGCACCCTCGAAGGTTTCACGCTCTGCGGTCTCGATGCCCGCCTGACGCAGCTTGATGTAATGATCGACATCGCGGGCGCGGGAGATAATTTTCAGATGCGGGAAATGTGCCAGCACCAGCTCTGCCAGCTGCAGACTCGCCTGCGGATCGTCAATCGCATTGATCAACACTTCCGCCTTGTGCGCCCCGGCGGATTCCAGCAGATCGACGCGGGTGGCATCACCGTAGAACACTTTCATATCGAACTTGCGCAGCGTTTCGACGTGGTCAGGATCATGATCGAGAATGACCATTTTCACTCCGCTGGAGAGTAACAGACGGCCCGCGATCTGCCCGAAGCGGCCGAACCCGGCAATAATTACCCGCGGCTGCTCTTCGTCAATCTCATCCGCTTCACGCTCCTGACCACTGTCCTTCGCCTCAAGGCGACTCAGGATCACCAGCAGTAAGGGCGTCGCCGCCATCGACAGCGCGACCGCCAGCGTCAGCGCTTTGGCCCACTCGGGATCCAGCACGTTCGCCATATTTGCAGCCCCAAATACCACAAAGGCGAATTCGCTCCCCTGCCCCAGCAGCACGGCAAACCAGCGGCGCTGTTTATTAGGGACCTTCAACGGACGCGCGACCAGCCAGAGCATCACCATTTTGATGACCAGGAAACCCACCAGCAGGGTTGCGATGCGCAGCGGATGGGTCACCAGGGTTCCAAAGTCGACCGACATGCCGACGCCAATGAAAAACAGCCCCAGCAGCAGCCCCTTAAAAGGCTCGATATCGCTCTCCAGCGCATGACGGTATTCCGAACTTGCCAGCAGAACGCCTGCCAGAAAAGCCCCCATCGCCATTGAAAGCCCCGCCTCTTCCAGCATCAGCCCGAAGCCAAAGACCAGAAACAGGGCCACGGCGCTGAACACTTCCCGCAGGCCAGAGCGCGCCACAAACCGCAGCAGCGGTCGGCTGACGTAACGCCCGAGCAGTACCACCAGGGTCAGCGCCCCGGCAACTTTTAATGCCGAGAGGGCAAAGGCGCCAAGGGTAGTGGACGCTCCCGAGGCAGCCAACAGCGGGATCATCGCCACCAGCGGAATCGCTGCGATATCCTGGAACAGCAGGACCGAAAAAGTACTGCGCCCCAGCTGCGAAACCGTGAGATTACGCTCGTTCATCGCCTGCATAGCGATGGCGGTGGAGGAGAGCGCCAGCGTCATGCCGATTAGCTCCGCCACCTTCCAGTCCATCCCCAGCAGTATGCAAAACCCGCCCAGCAGCAGACCACAGGCCAGCATCTGCAACGCTCCGCCGCCAAACACCGACGCCCGCAGTTTCCACAGGCGACGCGGATCTAACTCAAGCCCGATAACAAACAGCATCAGCACCACGCCGATTTCGGCAAAATGCAAAATGGCCTCAGCATCGGTGACCAGCCGTAATCCCCAGGGTCCAATCACACACCCGGCAATCAGATACCCCAATACAGACCCTAATCCCAGCCGGACGGCAATAGGCACAATCAGCGCCGCAGCCCCCAGATAAATAAGCGCCTGTATCAACGTGTGGCTATCCATGATGCGCCTCCTGCCAGTCGAGTAAACGTTGTTTGTAGTGACGGGCCTGCGCCTGCAGGGTCTCGTCGTCACAGACAAAGGTACAGTGCATCGCAAACGGCGGGAGCCAGTTCAGCCCGCAGTACAGAGCTGTGGCCTGCAGCGGCTGCGCCAGTATCTCAAAGCCGGGATGGGAGCCGATGTTAAAATGTTGCTCACCGCCCCCGGTGGTCACGGCCCACAGCAGGCTTTTTCCCTGCAGAGCTTTACCGTTGTGCCCATAGGCCCAGCCGTGAGAGAAGACTTTATCGATCCAGAGTTTGAGCAAAGGAGGCGCGCTATACCACTGCATAGGGTGTTGCCAGATGATGAGATCTGCCCTTGCCAGGGCCGCCTGTTCGGCTGCGACATCAATATTAAAATCAGGGTACAGCTGATAGAGAGAGCGGATTTCCACCCCTTCAACTGACCTTGCCTGTTCAAGCATCCGCTTATTCGCATGGGAGTGATGCGGATAAGGATGGGCGTAAATGATGAGTATCATGATTAACCTGGTTTGACTGCGTCCTTATTGAAGCTGTCAGTGTAGTCAGGAAAGGGAGGCGTTTGAAGGGGTCCCGCCCTTTCACCGGGTATAGCGCAAGGATCGCCAAACGTTTCCTTGCTGGAATCTACTTCGGCAATTAATTTAATAATCCTAGAATATAATATACAAAATATAGATCATTTTAATAAAAACAATATTAATAACAAAGCATTTAATTAATAATAAAATCACGGTTTAAAA
The DNA here is from genome assembly GCF_025564065.1 of Silvania hatchlandensis. Lineage (GTDB taxonomy): Bacteria > Pseudomonadota > Gammaproteobacteria > Enterobacterales > Enterobacteriaceae > Enterobacter > Enterobacter hatchlandensis. The sequence goes on from NZ_JAMGZK010000047.1 coordinate 172,257, forward strand.
TTAATAAATATACATAAACGCGTTAAGAGTGAATAATCTGAGTTTTATTATATGGTTTTTCTTTTTAAAACATGCATTTACAAAAAAAATACCCTTATCTTTAAAATACATCTTCGTTTTTAATCACAAATGGACGTGGCAATGAAAAACAAATCTCCTCAGTTAAATTCAATAACAACGTCGTTAGGGAAAATATTTCCAGCGTTATTTGTATTTACGCCGTTAATAGTTAATGCAGGAACAATTGAAGAATCCACTTCAGAAGCGCAAATTTTCTCCAGCGATACGACATATACGATTAATGATAATGTCATTATTTCTCCAGCAACAACGGCACCTTCAGTAACGCTCGAGAACAGTGTGGTAACAAACGTTGAAAACCGAGGTACCATTACCGGTGCTGGTGATGGGCTTCTGATCAGTACCGGTGGACAAAACCTCCTTGTTGATAACAACCAAGGTGCAACCATCGAATCCACTGCCGCAAATGCGATCACAGTTGAGGAGATGGCAGGAAACATTACCAATGCCGGAAAGGTTATCGGCGCTGAATATGGAATTCAGGTTGGTGAAAATATTTCCGGAATAATTATAACCAATAACACCTCAGGTCATATCGAAGGTAAAACGGCGATAACCGCCAATGAAGGCATTACCCTTGAAAACGATGGTGTCGTTAAGGGTAACCAGGGTAATAGTATCGAATTCCTGAGCACAGGCGGTAGCAGCCTGACAAATAGCGGCACGATTGAAGGTAACACTAACGGTATTTTAGTTGCCGATAAAACCAAAGTGAACATCATCAATACCGGTGTCATTAAAGGCTCCGGGAGCGCAATAACCTTCAGTAGTGACAAGAAAAACACGCTAACACTTAATACGAACTCGCAGCTTGTGGGCGATGTTATTTCTACCGTGTCCAGCTCAAATACGCTTACATTATTGGGTAACGGAAGCGAAGACAGCAATTTTATTGGTCTGAATGATGGCGATGGTTTCGCTTCCCTGACCATGTCAGGTACCGCGTGGGATCTGACCGGCAACGTGGATATTATCGGTACGGATGATTCGCTTAAGGTCGATACCGGTAAACTGACTCTGGCAGGTACGGTCAACAACGCTGGCAACACCCTGATTTCCGATGGCGCCACCCTGCAGTTGGGCAACGGGGAGAAAACCGGGGCCTTAAGCGGAACGCTGACCAACAACGGTACGCTGGTATTTAACCAGGCTGCAGATTCCACCTTTGCCACTGCCATTACCGGCACCGGCAGCGTGACCAAAACGGATGCCAATATCCTGACCCTGACCGGCAATAACAGCTATACCGGCAATACGCTTCTGAGCAGCGGTACCACGCTGGTCGCCGAAGGTGCGACGCTTGGCACGCAGGGCAATACCGCCACCCTTACGGTTGATAACGGCGCCACCTTCGCCAGCGCAGGCACCGTCAATACCAACGTGGATATCCTGAGCGGCGGCGTCCTGGCATCCTGGAATGCCGTGCAGGGGACCGCATCCTCCAGCGCTTCAACCCTCAATACCATCAATGGCAACGTCACCAACAGCGGCATGCTGCAAATCGGCGGACTGAATGACAGCGTGGGCAACGACTTCACCATCAACGGGGATTACACCGGCACGAGCGGCAGCCTTATCTCGATGAACAGCGTGGTGGCCGATGATAATTCTGCTACCGACCATCTGACCATCACCGGCAGCAGCGCGGGTGGATCAGGTATCAACATCACCAACATCGGCGGCGCAGGTGCACAGACCGTCAATGGTATGCAGGTAGTGAGCGTGGGTGGTACCTCTGCGGCAGCGTTCTCGTTGTCCAGCCCGGTCGTGGTAGGAGCATGGGAATATAGCCTGAACCAGCATAGCGACGGCAACTGGTATCTGGAATCGGTCGATACCACTCCGATTCCTGATGTCATTCCAGACGATGACAGCGGTACTGACGGCAATGTTACGCCGGATGATGGCGGCAGTGATGACAGCGGTACTGACGGCAATGTTACGCCGGATGATGGCGGCAGTGACGACAGCGGCACGGATACGAATGGCAATGACGATGGCGGCTACACGCCACCGGCCCCGAATAATCTTGCGCCAGAAGTCGGCGCTTATTTAGGTAACTATCTGGCGGCACAGGACATGTTCCTGCACAAACGTGACGATCGCGATCAGCTGACGCTGCGTGATGAAGACGATCTCAATACCTGGATGTATGTCAAAGGCCGCTATCATGAAAATGACGTGGCGGGCGGCAAAGTGAGCTACGACACCACTCAGTACGTAATGCAGGTCGGCAGCGATTTCATCAGCAAAAAGATGGATACCGGTGTTTTACACAGCGGCATGATGTTCGGTGCGGGTCAGGCAAAAACTGACTCCACCTCAACGGGCAGCAATCGCTCCGCTCAGGGTAAAGTCGATGGTGTGAATGTGGGCGTCTACGCCACCTGGCAGGAAGATCAGCAGCTGCGCAAAGGCAGCTATATCGACAGCTGGGCCTCCTTCGGCTGGTATCACAACACACTGCGCAGCGACGATCGTAGCGATGAGTCGTATAACAGCAAAGGCTTTGCCGCCTCGCTGGAAGCGGGTCACGCCTGGGTTGTTGATTCAGAAAGCGAAAGAACCTGGAAGATTGAACCGCAAATTCAGGCGGTGTATAGCTACCTTGACCAGGAAAATCACACTGACGCTGATGGGGTACGGATCTCTACCCCTGATAACGACACCCTTCTCGGCCGGGCGGGCGTGAAAACCAGCTACTTTAACCAGAAAGATGTCCAGGCATGGCAACCCTATGTCGCCGTCAACTGGTTAAAAGGCGCAGGTCAGAACGATATCGCCTTTAACGGTGAGAAGTTCAGCAACGACACCCCGGACGACCGTGGTCAGCTGGAGCTGGGCATCACCGGTAAGCTGAATCCAACCACCATGATCTCGCTGCGCGCAAGCGGCGAATGGGGCGAGAACAGCTACGACGCCTATGGCGGTCATATTCTGCTGAACCATCGCTGGTAATCACACTTCCGCAACAACCCATGCAGTGGCCCAGGCCACTGCATTTTTTTATCAGTTCTTCAGTTCACCCATCGATTTAACCTGATCGCGGTTAATCTGTTCCGTCTGGCCGGTCTCGGCATTTTCATAGGACACCAGCCCGGTATCGTCATCTATCTGCGGTTTTCCGTCGGTGACGATCGTTTTGCCATCGGTGGTTTTCACCGCCTGGTTAGAGGAACAACCGGCAACGGTAAACAGCGCTGCGGCTGCAAAAATTGAAGTCATCAGAAGTTTATTTCGCATGGTGTTCTCCCTGCGTTTCAGTTGGATTTAATTATCACGCTGATAATTTTAGGCTAACTGACTGGTGGGAGATGAAAAAGCAGAAGGTTCTGAAGAGAGGAGTAAAAGCCCGGCGACGCGTTGCGCCGCCGGGTTACAACAGTTACTTGTTAATTTGCGCGTGCATTTCCTGCACCGAAATCACCTTCTCGGTAGCATCCGCATTCAGCGCCATGGCTGTTGCGAAACCGCCGTTCAGGGTGGTGTCGTAGTGCACTTTGTACTGCAGCGCGCTGCGGCGGATCAGCTTGGAGTCTTCAATCGCCTGACGCCCTTCGGTGGTGTTGATGATGTAGGTGTATTCGCCATTCTTGATACGGTCCTGAATGTGCGGACGACCTTCATGCACCTTGTTCACCAGACGCGGGTTGATGCCTGCTTCGCCCAGCACAATCGCGGTACCGTGGGTGGCATCCAGCTCAAAGCCCTGTTTCAGCAGTTTCGCCGCCAGGTCCACCACGCGCTCTTTGTCGCCTTCACGTACGGAGAGCAGCGCACGGCCCTGTTTCTTCATGGTGGAGTTGCTACCCAGCTGTGCTTTAGCAAAGGCTTCTGCAAAGGTGCGACCGACGCCCATCACTTCCCCGGTAGAGCGCATCTCTGGCCCTAACAGCGGGTCAACGCCCGGGAATTTGTTGAACGGCAGGACCACTTCCTTCACCGAGTAGTACGGCGGGATAATCTCTTTGGTTACGCCCTGCTGTGCCAGCGTCTGGCCCGCCATCACGCGCGCCGCCACTTTTGCCAGCGGTACGCCGGTGGCTTTACTGACGAAGGGCACGGTACGCGCCGCACGCGGGTTGACTTCAATCAGGTAGACTTCGTTATCTTTCACCGCGAACTGGACGTTCATCAGGCCGCGCACCTGCAGCTCGAAGGCCAGTTTCTGCACCTGCTGGCGCATCACATCCTGAATATCCTGGCTCAGAGTGTACGCAGGCAGAGAACATGCCGAGTCACCAGAGTGAACGCCCGCCTGCTCGATGTGTTCCATGATGCCACCAATCAGCACCATTTCGCCGTCGCAGATGGCATCGACATCCACTTCTACTGCATCATCCAGGAAGCGGTCCAGCAGCACCGGCGCATCGTTAGAGACGCTGACGGCGGTCTGGAAGTAACGGCGCAGGTCTGCTTCGTCGTAGACGATTTCCATTGCGCGGCCGCCCAGCACGTAAGACGGACGCACCACCAGCGGGTAACCAATCTCTTTGGCCTTCTCAACGGCCATTTCAATTGCGGTGACGGTGGCGTTGGCTGGCTGTTTCAGCTTCAGACGGTCTACCGCCTTCTGGAAACGTTCGCGGTCTTCTGCACGGTCAATCGCATCCGGGCTGGTACCGATAATCGGCACACCTGCGGCTTCCAGCGCGCGCGCCAGTTTCAGCGGGGTCTGGCCGCCGTACTGCACGATAACGCCCTTCGGCTTCTCGATGCGCACGATTTCCAGCACGTCTTCCAGGGTCACCGGCTCGAAATACAGACGGTCAGAGGTGTCGTAGTCAGTCGAAACCGTCTCTGGGTTACAGTTGACCATAATGGTCTCGTAACCGTCTTCGCGCAGCGCCAGCGAAGCGTGTACGCAGCAGTAGTCAAATTCGATGCCCTGGCCGATACGGTTTGGACCGCCGCCGAGTACCATAATTTTATCGCGATCCGTGGAGGGATTTGCTTCGCACTCGTCTTCGTACGTGGAGTACATGTAGGCGGTGTCGGTGGCAAATTCTGCCGCACAGGTATCCACGCGTTTGTAGACCGGGTGCAGGTTGTACTGGTCGCGCAGCTTACGGATTTCTGATTCACGCACGCCAGCCAGCGTCGCCAGACGCGCATCGGCAAAGCCTTTGCGCTTCAGCATACGCAGGAAGTCCGCGTCGAGGCCGGTAATGCCCATCTGTGCAACCTGCTCTTCCAGACGCACCAGCTCTTCAATCTGTACCAGGAACCAGCGGTCGATATTGGTCAGGTTGAACACGCCGTCGACGGACAGGCCCGCACGGAACGCGTCAGCGATATACCAGATACGCTCGGCGCCCGCGTCTTTCAGCTCGCGGCGGATTTTGGTCAGCGCTTCCGGGTCATCCAGGCTCACTTTCGGGTCGAAGCCCATCGCGCCCACTTCCAGCCCGCGCAGCGCTTTCTGCAGGGATTCCTGCTGGGTGCGGCCAATCGCCATCACTTCACCGACGGACTTCATCTGGGTGGTCAGACGGTCGTTCGCACCGGCAAATTTCTCGAAGTTAAAGCGAGGGATCTTGGTGACAACGTAGTCAATTGACGGTTCGAACGAGGCCGGGGTGCGGCCACCGGTAATGTCGTTCATCAGCTCATCGAGGGTGTAACCCACCGCCAGCTTCGCCGCCACTTTCGCAATCGGGAAGCCGGTCGCTTTCGATGCCAGCGCAGAAGAACGGGATACGCGCGGGTTCATCTCGATAACAATCAGACGGCCGTTCTTCGGGTTGACCGAGAACTGCACGTTAGAGCCGCCGGTTTCGACGCCAATCTCACGCAGAACCGCCATCGAGGCGTTACGCATGATTTGATATTCTTTGTCGGTCAGGGTCTGCGCTGGCGCCACGGTGATGGAGTCACCGGTGTGGATACCCATGGCGTCGAAGTTTTCGATAGAGCAGACGATGATGCAGTTGTCGTTTTTATCACGCACCACTTCCATCTCGTACTCTTTCCAGCCAATCAGCGACTCATCAATCAGCAGCTCTTTGGTTGGGGAGAGATCCAGACCACGTTCGCAAATCTCTTCGAACTCTTCGCGGTTGTACGCAATACCGCCGCCGGTGCCGCCCATGGTGAAGCTAGGGCGGATGATGCACGGATAGCCCACGTCAGCGGCAACTGCCAGCGCTTCTTCCATGGTGTGTGCGATACCGGAACGCGCAGTGTCGAGGCCGATTTTCTTCATTGCCACGTCAAAACGGCGGCGGTCTTCCGCTTTATCAATCGCGTCGGCAGTGGCGCCAATCATGGTCACGCCGAACTCAGCCAGCACGCCCTGACGCTCCAGCTCCAGCGCGCAGTTCAGCGCCGTCTGGCCACCCATCGTCGGCAGAACTGCATCCGGACGCTCTTTTTCAATAATTTTGCGTACCACTTCCCAGTGAATCGGCTCGATGTAGGTCGCATCAGCCATATCCGGGTCGGTCATGATGGTGGCCGGGTTGGAGTTCACCAGAATTACGCGGTAACCCTCTTCACGCAGGGCTTTACACGCCTGGGCACCAGAGTAGTCGAATTCACAGGCCTGGCCGATAACGATCGGGCCAGCGCCAAGGATCAGGATGCTTTTTATGTCTGTACGTTTTGGCATGGTCTTCTCGGCTCCTGATTATTTAGCAGTCTTACGGTATTGCTCGATAAGTTCGATAAAGTGATCGAACAGCGGCGCGGCATCGTGTGGGCCTGGGCTCGCCTCCGGGTGCCCCTGGAAGCTGAACGCCGGTTTATCGGTGCGATGGATGCCCTGCAGGGTGCCATCAAACAGTGATTTGTGCGTCACACGCAGGGTGACAGGCATTGAGTCCTCATCCACCGCAAAACCGTGGTTCTGTGCGGTAATCATCACCGTGTCGTTGTCGATATCTTTCACCGGGTGGTTACCACCGTGGTGACCAAACTTCATCTTCACGGTTTTTGCCCCACTCGCCAGCGCAAGCAGCTGATGGCCGAGACAGATGCCGAATACCGGAATGTCGGTTTCGAGGAAGGTCTTAATCGCGTCGATCGCATAATCACACGGAGCCGGGTCACCCGGGCCGTTGGAGAGGAAGATCCCATCCGGGTTCATCTTCAGCACTTCGTCAGCTGGCGTCTTCGCAGGCACCACCGTCAGGCGGCAGCCGCGGTCAACCAGCATACGCAGGATGTTGCGTTTGGCGCCGTAATCGTAAGCCACCACGTGGAACGGCAGGTCGCCTTCTTTTTTGGCTTCCGGCAGGTCGCCTTCCAGCGTCCAGCTCCCCTGGGTCCAGCTGTAGGATTCTGCCGTCGTCACTTCTTTCGCCAGGTCCATGCCGTTCAGCCCTGGGAAGGCTTTGGCTTTTTCTTGTGCCAGTGCCACATCCAGGTTGTCGCCGGCAATGATGCAGCCGTTCTGTGCGCCCTTTTCACGCAGCAAACGCGTCAACTTACGGGTATCGATATCGGCAATCGCCACGATGTTGTGACGTTTCAGGTAGGAAGAGAGGTCTTCGGTATTGCGGTAGTTGCTGGCAATCAGCGGCAGGTCGCGAATAATCAGACCTTGAGCATGTACCTGAGAGGACTCTTCATCAGCAGCGTTGGTGCCGACATTACCAATATGGGGATAAGTAAGAGTGACGATTTGGCGGGAATAGGAAGGATCAGTGAGGATTTCTTGATAACCGGTCATTGAAGTATTGAAAACGACTTCCCCAACCGCCGAACCTGTTGCCCCTATGGCCCGACCGATAAACTGGGTTCCGTCTTCCAGAACCAATAGCGCTGACTTAATCAAAACACCCTCCAGAGAATATTCACTCACTTTATCTGCATATTAATTCACAACCATGGTGTGAAGCAATGCAAATTTGCTGCATGTGGATTTTCGGCAAACGGCGGCATTCTGGGGATTTGGCAGGGTAAAGTCAACTGATAATGCGTATTTTGTTTGTTGTTTTTGCGCCACTGATGACTGAGAAGGGTGTTAATGGGCAAAAAGATCAACTAAATCACCTAAGAAAACGCTTGCGGGTCAGATTTAGTTTTAATACGACGGTCAGCACCTGAAAAAGTGGACCATTTGGTCAAAATTCACAGCAGGAAACCAAATAAACAGGATATAACCTATAAATATGGAACGTTAGAATAAAGATGACAACCAAACAGGTAAAAATAAAAGGGCAATAAAATATTGCCCTTTGCAATCAACTAATTATGACTGCAATAACCACATCACGAAGGGTAAACATGATTATAAATTATTGAGATCAAGCACATCTCGCATGTCGAAGAGGCCATCTTTTTTGCCCTTCAACCAAATTGCAGAACGAACAGCCCCATTTGCAAAAGTCATCCGGCTCGACGCTTTATGAGTGATCTCAACGCGCTCGCCGATATCAGCAAACATGGCGGTATGCTCACCCACGATATCGCCGGCACGGACGGTCGCAAAACCAATGGTGCCAGGCACGCGTTCACCGGTATAACCTTCACGGGTGTACACAGCACAATCCTTCAAATCTTTATCCATCGCCTGGGCAATCGCTTCGCCCATTGCCAGCGCAGTACCTGACGGCGCATCGACTTTATAACGGTGGTGCGCTTCGATGATTTCGATATCGGTGTACTCCCCCATCACTTTTGCCGCTTTCTCCAGCAGCTTAAGCATGACGTTCACGCCGACGCTGAAGTTGGCCGCAAAGACAATGGAAATCTCTTTTGAAGCATCCTGGATGGCCTGCTTGCCTGCGTCATCAAAACCGGTGGTGCCGATAACCATGCCCTTGCCATGCTGACGACAAAACGCCAGATGCGTCAGCGTGCCTTCCGGACGGGTGAAATCGATAAACACGTCGAAATCGTCTTTGACCGCCTCCAGGCTGCTTTGTACAGTGACGCCTGACTTGCCTGCGCCCGCTAACTCTCCGGCATCCGCGCCTAACAGCGACGAGCCTTCACGCTCCAGCGCCGCGCCAAGACTGACGCCATCCATCTGCAGCGTCGCCTGAATTAACTGGCGGCCCATACGGCCACCCGCGCCAGCAATCGCGACGCGAACCTGTGCATCATGCATAGTTATTCTCTTACGTTAAAATGATGTAAACCGTTTTCAGATTAACCAGCCTCTGACGAAGCCGCCATCCGAAAACGCCAATAATTAGAATTTAATGATAAACAGCGGGAAGTATCAGTAAAAGACATGATTTAGCCGCACAAGGCGGCAAACAAAAAAAAGCCAGCAACGAATTTGCTGGCTTGATTTGGCTGGATGCAGGTTACTCGACTTCCTTTGCGTCGATACGCAGCTCTTTGGGCACTTCGAAGACGATGTTCTCTTCCCGGCCGGCCAGCGGGATGGCTTCACCCCCACCAAGCTCCTGCAGACGCGCAATCACGTTCTGGACCAAGATATCCGGCGCAGAGGCTCCGGCGGTCACACCAACGCAGCCAGCGCCTTTTACCCACGCTTCCTGAATATCGGTAGCATCATCGATCAGGAACGCGGCTTTCCCCATGCGCTGCGCCAGTTCGGCCAGACGGTTGGAGTTAGACGAATTCTTCGAGCCGACAACCAGCACCACATCAGCCTGCTCCGCCAGAGCACGTACCGCTTCCTGACGGTTGGTGGTGGCGTAGCAGATATCGTCCTTACGCGGACCGACGATCTTCGGGAAGCGCTTGCGCAGCGCATCAATCACGTCGGACGTATCGTCCACCGAAAGCGTGGTCTGGGTCATAAACGACAGTTTGGCTTCGTTTTTAACGTCCAGCGTCAGGACATCTTCCGGGGATTCAACCAGGTACATCCCCCCTTTCGGGTTGCTGTACTGGCCCATCGTGCCCTCAACTTCCGGGTGACCCGCGTGACCAATCAGGATCGACTCTTCGCCACGACGACTGGCACGAGCGACTTCCATATGCACTTTGGTCACCAGCGGACAGGTGGCGTCGAACACGGTCAGATCGCGACTCTTCGCTTCGTTACGAACCGCCTGGGAGACACCATGGGCGGAAAAAATCAGGATCGCGCCATCCGGCACTTCGCTGATCTGTTCGATAAAGATCGCCCCGCGCGTGCGCAGGCTATCGACCACGTAGCGGTTATGCACCACTTCATGGCGAACATAAATGGGCGCGCCGTAAAGCTCCAGCGCGTTTTCGACAATGCTGATAGCGCGGTCTACTCCGGCACAGAAACCGCGCGGGTTAGCCAACAGGATCTGCATTCACTTCCTCCAGTACCGGGTCGATTTCCAGTACTTCAACATCAAAATGGACGGTACGCCCGGCGAGCGGGTGGTTAAAATCGACGGTGATTGAGTCGCCGTTGATTTCACGGATCACACCAGGCATTTCGCTGCCATCCATTGCGGTAAAGAGCATAATCGCACCGATTTCCGGTTCACCCGCATCCATAAACTCACGACGCGAGAAATACTGGATCAGGTCCGGGGTCGGTACGCCAAATGCGGCATCCGGCTCCAGTGAAAAGGCTTTTTTCTCCCCCTCTTTCAGCCCCAGCAGCTGCTGCTCAAGACCTTCAGACAGGGAGGTATCACCAAGACGAAACAGCGCCGGTTTGCCGTTATTGCGGGTGGACTCCGCCGTGGAGCCATCATCAAGTTTCAGCGTGAAATGAACCAGCATCGCGCTATTGGACTGTACGGATTTAGACATGCAGAGAGCTCACTTGTTTTGCCGGATGGCGCTACGCCATCCGGCATGTACTGTTACGCCTGTTTCTTCGCCGCCGCGTTTGGCAGGAAGCCTTCCAGCACAATCATCGCCGCACCAATACAAATCGCCGTATCGGCCAGATTGAAGGTCGCGAAGTGCCAGTTGCCGACGTAGAAGTCGATCATATCGACCACGAAGCCGTGCCACAGACGGTCAAACAGGTTACCCAGCGCGCCGCCAATGATCAGCGCGTAGGCAATGTTATTCAGCTTCTGCGTGGCTTTCCCACGGTACATCAGCACCGCCAGTACGACACAGATACCGAGCGCGATACCCGCGAAGAACCAGCGCTGCCAGCCGCCGCTGTCAGCCAGGAAGCTAAACGCCGCGCCGTAGTTGCGCGCATAGTGCAAATTCAGTGACGGGAACAGCGGCACCGTATCCCCCAGAGCAAAATTCTGGAGGATCAGGTACTTGCTGCCCAAATCAATAATCAGCACGACTACCACCAGCCACAGCCAGCGCAGCCCTGTTGAACAGAGAGATTTACTCATCAGGCAAACTTACGTTTTTCGCCAACACCGGCGACGTTGCTGACACAGCGTCCGCAGATCTCTGCGTGTTCCGCCACCTGACCGACATCAGTGGTGTAATGCCAGCAGCGCGGGCACTTCTCACCGTCGGCTTTCACCAGCGCCACTTTCAGCCCTTTGAGCAGTTCGCTCTGCTGGGCATCAGCAGTCGCATCGGCATAATCCCCAACTCGGGCACCGGAGGTCAACAGGACAAATCGTAATTCATCACCGAGCGCGGTCAGCTTCGCCGCCAGCTCAGGTTCAGCGTACAGCGTCACTGCTGCTTCCAGCGAGCCGCCGACTTTCTTGTCAGCACGCGCCTGCTCGATCACCTTGTTCACTTCGCCGCGCACTTTCAGCAGCTCGTCCCAGAAGGTATCGTTCATGGCTTCAGTTTCGCCCAGGCCAAACAGCCCTTCATACCATTCACCGGTAAAGACATACTGCTCACGGTCGCCCGGCAGGTAGCCCCAGATTTCATCTGCGGTGAAGGACATGATCGGTGCCATCCAGCGCACCAGCGCTTCTGCGATATGGAACAGTGCGGTCTGGCAGCTGCGACGCGCCACGCTGTCCGCTTTAGCGGTGTACTGGCGATCTTTGATGATGTCGAGGTAGAACGAGCCCATCTCAATGGAGCAGAAGCGCATCAGGCGCTGCACCACTTCATGGAAATCGTAAGATTCGTATGCCTTCAGGATGTCATCCTGTGCCGCCTGGGCACACCCGACTGCCCAGCGATCCAGCACGACCATCTCTTCCGGTTTCACCATGTCTTTTACTGGATCGAAACCGTTGAGGTTCGCCAGCAGGAAGCGCGCGGTGTTACGGATACGACGATAGCTGTCGGCAGCACGTTTCAGGATCTCATCGGAAACCGCCATTTCGCCGGTGTAGTCAGTAGATGCCACCCACAGACGCAGAATATCGGCGCCCAGTTTGTTCATCACGTCCTGCGGAGAGACAGTGTTACCGATGGATTTGGACATCTTGCGGCCCTGACCATCGACGGTGAAGCCGTGGGTCAGCACCTGGCGATACGGCGCTTTGCCCTTCATGGCGGTGGAGATCATCAGCGATGACATAAACCAGCCGCGGTGTTGGTCAGATCCTTCCAGATACATGTCGGCGGCGTGACCGGTAAATTCCGGACGTACGTCAACCACGGAGGAGTGGGTTGAACCGGAGTCGAACCACACGTCGAGGGTGTCTGGCACTTTCTCGTAGCTGTCCGCGTCAGCGCCCAGGATGTCGCGGGAATCGAGATCCCACCACGCCTGAATGCCGTCCACTTCAACACGCTTAGCGACTTCTTCCATCAGTTCCAGCGTGTTTGGATGCAGTTCCTGCGTCTCTTTATGTACGAACAGAGACATTGGCACGCCCCAGGTACGCTGACGGGAGATACACCAGTCAGGACGGTTGGCAACCATCGATTCGATACGCGCCTGGCCCCAGTCCGGGATCCACTGCACGCCTTTGATTTCGGAAAGGGACTGCGCGCGCAGGCCTTTCTGATCCATGCTGACGAACCACTGCGGGGTCGCACGGAAGATGATCGGTGACTTGTGACGCCAGCAGCACGGATAGCTGTGCTGCATTTTTTCAACGTGCAGCAGCGTACCGTTGTCGCGCAGCATGTTGACGATAATGTCGTTAGCTTTAAAGACGTTCACGCCGTCCAGGGTCGGATACGTGCCTGGCAGGTAAGCGCCGTCCGCGCCGACCGGGTTAGCGATTTCCAGACCGTATTTCAGGCTGATGTTGTAGTCGTCAGGACCGTGGCCGCCGGCGGTATGAACCGCACCGGTACCCGCTTCCAGCGTCACGTGATCGCCCAGAATCGCCGGGACATCGAAGTCGAGGAACGGGTGTTTGAAGCGCATCAGTTCCAGCGCATCGCCGTTCACCGTACCGAGCACGGTGTAGTCCGTGATATTGGCGCGTTTCAGAACGCTTTCGACCAGCTCTTTCGCCAGGATCAGCGCCTGACCTTCGATCTGCACCAGCGCGTACTCGATCTCAGCAGAGAGAGAGATCGCACGGTTAGCAGGCAGGGTCCACGGGGTGGTGGTCCAGATAACCAGCGAGATTGGGCCACTGACGCCCGGCAGGCCAAATTTGCCCTGCACCGCGTCCTGATCGACGGCAGTAAAGGCAACGTCGATGGATGGGGAGGTTTTGTCGTAATACTCCACTTCCGCTTCTGCCAGCGCAGAACGGCAGTCCACGCACCAGTGCACCGGCTTAGCGCCTTTATGCAGATGGCCGTTGCCGATGATTTTGCCCAGCGCACGGATGATGTTGGCTTCAGTTTTGAAGTCCATGGTCAGGTACGGGTGCGACCAGTCGCCCAGCACGCCCAGACGGATAAAGTCTTCGCGCTGACCGTTCACCTGAGTAGCAGCATATTCACGGCATTTGGCGCGGAATTCAGCAGCGGTAAACTTCTCACCCGGCTTACCAAATTCTTGCTCCACTTTCAGCTCGATCGGCAGACCGTGGCAGTCCCAGCCCGGAACATAAGGGGAGTCATAACCCGTGAGGCCTTTGGACTTCACGATAATGTCTTTCAGAATCTTATTTACAGAGTGACCAATATGAATGCTGCCATTCGCATAAGGAGGGCCATCATGCAGAATGAAGGTTTTTTTACCTTTTTTGGCCGCACGGATGATGCCGTACAGGTCATCATCAGTCCAACGCGCCAGCATTCCCGGCTCACGCTTGGCGAGGTCGCCGCGCATCGGGAACCCTGTTTCCGGCAAATTCAGGGTTGATTTAAAGTCACTCATCAGATTCTCGGTTCCGTATTTATATCTCAGGCATTAAGCCGGATTTGATAGCCCAAAAAGTTCGCGGGCTGTTAATTCATCTCTCGCGATTTGCGCTTTCAGTTCATCGAGCGAGGCGAATCGCTGCTCATTGCGTATTTTTTTACGCAGGATTACATCTATATGGCGACCGTAAAGGTCCATTACAACGTCCAGCAAATGCACTTCAAGCTGCTGGCGTACGCCTGCAACTGTCGGGCGAGTACCAATATTGGCCACGCCCGGGAGGGGCTTATCACCCAGCCCCGTTACTTCAACCGCAAAGACCCCTTTTACCGGGGAGACCTGACGACGCAACGGTAAGTTCGCCGTAGGGAAACCAATCGTGCGGCCCAGTTGATCACCATGCACCACGCGCCCGGAAATAGAGAACGGACGCCCGAGCAAACTCTCGGCAACGTCCAGATTATCGTCGGCCAGCGCCTGACGAACGGCCGTACTACTGACGCGCACCCCGCCCTCGCAAAAAGTCTGCGTGCTGGTGACGTCAAAACCGTACTCCAGGCCAGCCTTCTGTAATAGCAAGAAATCCCCCTGGCGACCAGCGCCAAAGCGGAAATCATCACCTACGGCGAGGAACTGCACCCCGAGGCGTTCGACTAACAGATCGCCGACAAAATTTTGTGCCGTCAGCGCGGCGAAGCGTCGATCAAAACGGATGCACAGGACATAGTCCACGCCGCACTGTGCAAGGTAGCGTACCTTTTCACGCAGGCGGGTCAGCCGTGCGGGGGCTTTTTCGCTGGCAAACAGCTCCAGCGGCTGCGGCTCGAAAATCATCACCACCACCGGCAGACCACGCGCCTGGCCTTCTTCACGCAATCGCTGCAACAGCACCTGATGCCCACGATGCACACCGTCGAAATTACCAATAGTCAGCACACACCCATGCGGGGCCTGACTGAGATTATGTATGCCGCGTATCAGCTTCATGACTGGCTCAAAACAGTGAAAATCGTGAAAGTATACCTTGTACAGCGGTGAACGTTAACCGGCGATTGTTGCCGCAAAACAGAAAGCCGTAATGATTTCATCGTGGTTGCCTTTGAGCACGAAAAAAACTGACTGCCTGTGACGTTTTTTGTGCCGAAAAGCTGTATTCAGACGCCACAAGCTGGTAGAATCCTGCGCCATCACACGTAACGAGCGTTGTCATCTTAACGGCGCTTATTTGCACAAATCCATTGACAAAAGAAGGCTAAGAGGTCATATTCCTCGGCCTTTGAATTGTCCACATAGATCATATTTGGGAGTTGGACCTTGGCTAATATCAAATCAGCTAAGAAACGTGCTGTACAGTCTGAAAAGGCTCGTAAGCACAATGCAAGCCGTCGCTCTATGATGCGTACTTTCATCAAGAAAGTATACGCAGCTATCGAAGCTGGCGACAAAGCTGCTGCACTGAAAGCATTTAACGAAATGCAACCGATCGTGGATCGTCAGGCTTCTAAAGGTCTGATCCACAAAAACAAAGCAGCGCGTCATAAAGCAAACTTGACTGCGCAGATCAACAAACTGGCTTAATCGCCACTTGTTGTTGCTTGTTTTAGAAGAACCCGCTTAACGCGGGTTTTTTTATGTCTTTAAAACGTCGGTGGGGTAAACAGCGCAGAGTAATCCCGGTTACAGATACGCTGCACCGCCGGATGCTGAATCATTCGTGCAGCAAATATGGCGTGATACTCTTCCATCACGTTATCGACCCGACCAATCTCCGTAATTTTTTCATCCGCATACAGATCCTGTGCATAGAGTGTCGGCGCGACAAAAATTGCGTTGTGCGCTTCACCAAACGCTTTCATCAGCGCCGCATCATCAAACTCACCCAGAATCTCAACGTTAAGCCCCTGCGAGTTAAACCAGTTCAGCAGCTTGCGTCCCAGCATCGAACGCCGTCCAGGTACCAGTAAACGACGCTCTTCCAGGCAGGCGGGAAACGGTTTTTTCGGCGGTGGGTTAATGCACCAGAAGCTGACGCCACACTCGCCAATTTTCACCGAGAACAGCCCTTCCTGCTGGGTTGAATCGATCGGGCAGTCGGAGATAATCATATCCAGCTTATGCTGACTCAGCTGCTCCAGCAGCATCTCGTGGGTCGACTCGAAGCAGCGCAGATGGATCTGTTCATCTTCCACCACGGCAGCATCGAGTACGCCGCTCACCAGCCGTTTGGACAGCGCATCCGCCACGCCCACGTCAAAGAGCAGGTTCGACTCCTTGCGGTAGTTCACAATGTCGAGCATCTCCTGACTCAGCGTGAACATCTTATCCGCATAACGAAACACCAGCTCGCCCAGCTCACTCGGTTCAATGCCGCGTCCTTTGCGCTTGAATAACTTACCCTGCAGGCGCTCTTCCAGCGCTTTTATCTGTCCGGTTATCGTCTGGGGCGTCAGGTACAGTGCTTCTGCAGCACCGACTACTGAGCCCTCTTTATAGACATGCCAGAAGTAATAGAGGTGGTTGTAGTTAAGATGGGACATATCATTCTCACTCCTTGATCGTATTGCCGGGAGGGACGTGCTGCCCTCCCGGCGTCCTGTCAGGCCGGGTGTACTTGCCCCGACAATTTCATCTTCAGTAAGGTGTAGCCGATCCCTGCCGCCAGCAGCGACCCGGTTAAAATACCGAGTTTAGCCCAGACGATCAGCTCCGGAGCATGCGGGCCAAACGCCAGCGTCGAGATAAAAATCGACATGGTAAAACCAATTCCGCACAGCACGCCAACCGCCATGATCTGCCGCCACGTTGTCCCGTGCGGCAATGACGCCAGTTTAAATTTCAGCGCCAGCCAGCAGAAGAGGCTGATACCCAGCGGCTTACCGATAAACAGCCCGGCAATGATGCCCAGCGGCAGCATCGATGTCAGCCCATCCAGCGTCACACCTTCAAGCGACACACCGGCATTGGCGAACGCAAACAGCGGCAGGATCATAAAGGCAACCCACGGGTGCAGAACATGCTCGAGCTGCTTAGCCGGTGATTTGCCCTCCTGCGGCTTCAGCGGCACAAAGAAGCCGATAATCACGCCTGCCAGGGTGGCATGCACGCCCGACTTCAGTACGGCGGTCCACAGAATCACCCCGACCAGCACATAAATGCCAACCCGACGTACGTTGCAGATATTCAGGATCGCCAGCACCGCAATTGCCGCCGCCGCGACGCCCAGCGAGAGTACCGACAGCTCGCTGGTGTAGAACAGAGCGATAATCACAATCGCACCCAGGTCATCGATGATAGCCAACGCCATCAGGAAGATTTTCAGCGCCATCGGCACGCGGTTGCCCAACAGTGCCAGAACGCCGAGCGCAAAGGCGATATCCGTAGCCGCCGGGATCGCCCAGCCGTGACGGGCGACGGGATCCTGATAGTTAAAGGCCAGATAGATCAGCGCCGGAACCACCATCCCGCCGATGGCGGCAATCACCGGGAACGCTGCTCTCTGGCGGCTGGCCAGTGAGCCCTGAACCAGCTCGCGTTTGACTTCCAGCCCTACCAGCAGGAAAAATACCGCCATCAGCGCATCGTTGATCCACAGCAGCATGTTCTTGTTGATTTCCAGCACGCCGACCCGGAGTTCTACAGGGGTTTCCAGAAATGCATGGTACAGATCACGGGTAACGCCCAGGTTAGCCAGCAGCATGGCACAGGCAGCAGCCAGAATAAGAATGATGCCGCCGGAGGCCTCATTTTGGAAAAAACGGTGTAGAAGTTTCACTTTTACTTTCTCTCTCTATGACAATCCCTCGTTAAAACCATCATACTTGAGGTAATTCATCGGTAAAAGCAGGTTAATATTGAGTATATACTCAGTTTTTACGAATTATTTTTTGACAAATAAAAAGCCCGGAATCGCTTCCGGGCTTGAAGAAATACCGCAGCTAAAAATTAGCGGGTCAAATCGTCGAAGAATTTTTTCACGCCATCAAAGAAGCTTTTGGAACGCGGGCTGTTGTTCTCACCCGTCGGGCCGCCGAAGCTCTCCTGCAGCTCTTTCAGGAGCTGCTTCTGTTTTTCGTTCAGGCCAACCGGGGTTTCCACCACCACGCGACACAGCAGGTCACCCTGCGCACCGCCGCGTACCGATTTAACGCCTTTACCGCGCATACGGAACAGCTTACCGGTTTGGGTTTCACCGGGCACTTTCAGGTTTACGCGACCATCCAGCGTCGGCACTTCGATTTCGCCGCCCATCGCCGCCATCGCAAAGTTGATCGGTACTTCGCAGTACAGGTTGTTACCTTCACGCTCAAAAATCGCGTGCTGTTTCACCTGAACCTGAACGTACAGATCGCCTGCCGGTGCGCCATGTTCGCCCGCTTCGCCTTCACCAGAAAGACGAATGCGATCGCCGGTATCCACGCCTGCCGGAATTTTAACAGACAGGGTTTTGGTCTTCTCAACGCGACCGTGACCGTGGCATTTGTTGCACGGATCTTTGATCAACGTACCGCGGCCCTGACAGTGCGGACAGCTCTGCTGCACCGCGAAGAAGCCCTGACGCATCTGCACCTGGCCGGAGCCGTGACAGGTTGGACAGGTCTGTGGCTTGGTGCCGACTTTCGCACCGCTGCCGTGGCAAACATCACACCCTTCCAGCGTCGGGATGCGGATCTCTTTCGTCACGCCACGTACGGCTTCTTCCAGCGACAGGTCCATATTGTAACGCAGGTCTGCGCCACGGGATGCACGCTGACGACCGCGCCCACCGCCGAAGATATCGCCGAATACGTCACCAAAGATATCGTTGAAATCAGCACCGCCACCGCCACCGAATCCGCCGCCACCGCCCATACCGCCTTGTTCAAACGCGGCATGTCCATACTGATCGTATGCCGCACGCTTTTGCGCATCGGTCAGGATCTCGTAGGCTTCTTTAATCTCTTTAAATTTGGCTTCGGCCTCTTTGTCACCCTGGTTACGGTCCGGGTGAAACTTCATGGCCAGGCGCTTGTACGCCTTCTTGATTTCACGCTCTTCCGCGGTTTTGGAAACGCCTAAAATCTCGTAAAAATCTTGCTTTGCCATTGGTTTTTTCAGCCCCTTAACATGCGAGCACGGGCGGAGAGGAAACCTCTTCGCCCGTGCCGATTAATTACCCTGCATCAGGGCGATTATTTTTTGTCTTTAACTTCTTCGAACTCAGCGTCAACAACGTCGTCGTCTTTCGCATTGTTCGCAGATGCATCAGCGCCTGCTGCACCAGCCTGCTGCTGTGCGTGCTGCTGCTGGGCGATTTCCATCAGCTTCTCGGAAACCTGCGCCAGTTGCTGCATCTTGGCTTCGATATCAGCTTTGTCTTCGCCTTTCAGAGACGTTTCCAGCGCGCTCAGTGCAGACTCGATAGCGGTTTTGTCGTCTGCTGGCAGTTTATCGCCCGCTTCCTCAACCTGCTTACGGGTGCTGTGCAGCAGATGGTCACCCTGGTTGCGGGTCTGAACCAGCTCTTCAAACTTACGGTCAGATTCCGCATTGGCTTCCGCTTCGCGAACCATCTTCTGGATCTCTTCTTCGTTCAGACCAGAAGAGGCCTTGATGGTGATCTTCTGCTCTTTACCGCTATTTTTGTCTTTTGCGGAGACGTGCAGAATACCGTCAGCATCGATATCGAAGGTCACTTCGATCTGCGGCATACCGCGCGGCGCCGGGCTGATACCATCCAGGTTAAACTGACCCAGATCTTTGTTATCCGCAGCACGTTTACGCTCACCCTGCAGCACATGGATGGTTACCGCAGACTGGTTGTCTTCAGCGGTAGAGAACACCTGGCTGTGCTTGGTCGGGATGGTGGTGTTTTTGCTGATCAGCGCAGTCATCACGCCACCCATGGTTTCGATACCCAGCGACAGCGGGGTAACGTCCAGCAGCAGTACGTCTTTCACTTCACCGGTCAGTACACCACCCTGGACCGCAGCGCCGATAGCAACGGCTTCGTCCGGGTTAACGTCTTTACGCGGCTCTTTACCAAAGAATTCAGCCACTTTCTTCTGAACCATTGGCATACGCGTCTGACCACCGACCAGGATAACGTCCTGGATTTCGGATACGGACAGACCTGCGTCCTGCAGAGCAACTTTCAGCGGCTCGATGGAACGGTTAACCAGGTCTTCTACCAGGCTTTCCAGTTTCGCGCGAGTCACTTTGATGTTCATGTGTTTTGGACCGGTCGCGTCTGCAGTGATGTACGGCAGGTTCACGTCGGTCTGCTGCGCAGAAGAGAGCTCGATTTTGGCTTTTTCTGCGGCTTCTTTCAGGCGCTGCATTGCCAGCGGGTCGTTACGCAGGTCAATGCCCTGATCTTTCTTAAACTCGTCAACGAGATAGTTGATCATACGGCTGTCAAAGTCTTCACCACCCAGGTGGGTATCACCGTTGGTAGCCAGAACTTCAAACGTTTTTTCGCCGTCAACTTCGTCGATTTCGATAATAGAGATATCGAAAGTACCGCCACCGAGGTCGTATACCGCGATAGTACGGTTGCCGACTTCTTTATCCAGACCGTATGCCAGCGCAGCGGCAGTCGGTTCGTTGATGATGCGTTTCACTTCCAGACCGGCGATACGGCCCGCATCTTTGGTTGCCTGACGCTGAGCATCGTTAAAGTATGCCGGTACGGTGATAACCGCTTCAGTTACTGGTTCACCCAGGTAATCTTCAGCCGTTTTCTTCATTTTTTTCAGCACTTCTGCAGAGATCTGCGGCGGTGCCATTTTCTGACCTTTTACATCAATCCACGCATCACCGTTATCAGCACCGATGATTTTGTACGGCATGATGGCTTCATCACGCTGCACTTCTTCGTCCTGGAAGCGGCGGCCAATCAGGCGTTTGATCGCAAACAGGGTGTTTTGCGGGTTTGTCACGGCCTGACGTTTAGCCGGCTGACCAACCAGAGTTTCACCGTCCTGGGTATAAGCAATGATAGAAGGCGTGGTGCGATCGCCCTCGGCGTTCTCCAGCACACGTGCAGTAGTGCCATCCATAATCGCTACACAAGAGTTGGTAGTCCCCAGGTCGATACCAATAATTTTACCCATCTAAACGTCTCCACTAAAAATTCGGTCATACATGTGGTTGTGAACCTGTAATAAGGGCAGATGATGCTTTTTCAACTGTCCCCGATTTGATTATTTTCAGGTTCACTCACTGCGGTTGACTACAAGATGGGGTCGCAACGGCATCCATCAAGGGGGGAGGATAAAAAAATTTTTAATTTCACCCTGCTCAGATCATAGACGCCGTCGCCTGCGCTGATTATCATGCCGCGCCCCGCCAGGGAGAATTGGCGAGGGTCACACCATTTCACCATATTAATGATGATTTTTTGAGGAATTATGGGCAACACTAAGTTGGCTAATCCGGCTCCGCTGGGTCTGATGGGTTTCGGCATGACCACCATTCTGCTGAACCTGCATAACATTGGGATGTTCCCAATGGATGGCGTTATCCTGGCGATGGGCATTTTCTACGGCGGCATCGCACAAATCTTCGCAGGGCTGCTGGAATATAAGAAAGGCAATACCTTCGGGTTGACCGCGTTTACCTCGTACGGCTCTTTCTGGCTGACGCTGGTCGCTATTCTGCTGCTGCCGAAAATGGGTCTGGCCGATGCGGCGAACGCACAGTTTATGGGCGTTTATCTGGGCCTGTGGGGCGTCTTCACGCTGTTCATGTTCTTCGGCACGCTGGTCGGTAACCGTGCGCTGCAGTTCGTGTTCCTGAGCCTGACCGTGCTGTTCGCCCTGCTGTCTATTGGCCACCTGGTCGATAACGGTGAAGGCATCATTCACGTTGCCGGCTGGATTGGCCTGGTGTGTGGCGCCAGCGCCATTTACCTGGCAATGGGCGAAGTGCTGAACGAGCAGTTTGGCCGTACCGTTCTGCCGATTGGTGAAAAACACTAATCCCCCTTTCGTGCCCGCGCTGCGGGCACGAAACTCTCTTCGAATCGATTAGTTTTCCGCCAGAAACCAAACAATCCGTCAATGAAACCCTCATAACCCCCGCATTGTATTGATAAGCATTATCACTTGAAATATCGTCCCCAGGTGTCTCCTGGATAGCGGATATCATGCAGCACTCTCATCAGGAACGGTTGGGGATACCACGATTTGTTGTAGTGAATAAGGGTATCCAATGAATTCCAGTCTTACCGCCGGCCATCGCTCTGGCGAATCCACCGTGGCACTACATTACCGTAAGGTTCTCGTCAGGCGCGTTACCCTGGCAACGGTGCTTTTCGTTCTGATTATTTGTTCGCTGATCCTCGACTTCACCCTTGGCCCGTCCGGTATCTCCGTTTCCACGCTCTGGCACACCTTAGTGAATGCAACAGCAGCAGATGCGGGCACACGGGTGATCGTCTGGGATCTGCGCCTGCCCTTCGCCTTGATGGCTGTCGCCGTCGGCATGGCGCTGGGGCTCGCCGGAGCAGAGATGCAGACCATCCTCAACAACCCTCTCGCCAGCCCGTTTACGCTGGGCGTCTCCTCCGCCGCCTCCTTTGGTGCAGCGCTGGCGATTGTGCTTGGCTTAGGGATCCCCGGTATTGCCGATAAGTGGTTCATTCCCGCAAATGCCTTTGTCTTTGCGCTACTGGCCTGTTTTATCCTCGATGGCATCAGCCGCTGGACACGCGTTGCGACCTCGGGCGTGGTGTTATTTGGCATCGCGCTGGTGTTTACCTTTAACGCGCTGATTTCCATTCTGCAATTTGTCGCCAGCGAAGATACCCTTCAGGGGCTGGTCTTCTGGACGATGGGAAGCCTGGCCAGAGCCTCCTGGGACAAGCTCGCCATCCTCGGCGTAGCGCTGCTGATTATCGTACCTCTGTCGCTCAAAAATGCCTGGAAGCTGACGGCGTTGCGCCTCGGTGAAGATCGCGCCGTCAGTTTTGGTATTAACGTGAAGACGCTGCGCCTTACCGCCCTGCTTCGCATCAGCATCATCTCTGCGCTAACGGTGGCCTTTGTCGGGCCGGTCGGCTTTATCGGTCTGGTTGCACCGCATATCTCACGCATGATGTTTGGCGAGGATCATCGCTTTTATCTGCCGGGCAGTATGCTGATTGGGGCGCTGGTGCTCTCTCTGGCGTCGGTACTCTCCAAAAATATTGTGCCTGGCGTCATCATTCCGGTCGGTATTGTGACCTCGCTGGTTGGCGTGCCGTTCTTCCTCAGCATCATCATTCGCAACCGGGGGAACGTATGACCGACGGCCTGCGCATCCACGATCTGCATACGGGCTACCGTAAGAAAAAAATCATGAGTGGGCTGACGACCCCCTTACTGCCTCGCGGACAGATCACCGCCCTGCTAGGGCCGAACGGCTCGGGCAAATCCACGTTACTGCGCGCACTAGCGGATCTGAACCCCGCTCAAGGGGAATTGCTGCTCAATGGCGAAGATCTGATGACCTTGCCTTCAGCAACCCGCGCGCAAAAGGTGGTTTATCTGCCGCAGTCCCTGCCGCAAGGCGTACACCTCCACGCGCTGGAATCGGTGATTGTCGCCCGACGCGCCAGCGGCAGTTTGCACAGTCATAACGTCGAGCAGGAGGCGTATGCCATTCTCGACAAACTGGGTGTCGCCCATCTGGCGATGAGCTTTCTCGATCAGCTTTCCGGCGGACAAAAGCAGCTGATTGGCCTGGCGCAATCGCTGATCCGCGAGCCGGATCTGCTGCTGCTGGACGAGCCCTTAAGCGCCCTCGACCTTAACTATCAGTTCCACGTGATGGATATCGTGGCCCGTGAAACGCGGCTGCGAAACATCGTTACCGTCGTGGTGATCCACGATATCAACATCGCGCTGCGCCATGCCCGGTATGCCCTGATGCTTAAAGGCGGCGAGCTGATAGCCAGCGGGTTACCGGGCGAGGTGGTCTCCCCCGCCAGCCTGGCGACGGTGTATGGCGTGGACGGCAGGGTTGAATACTGTTCCCGTGGCTTACCGCATGTGGTGGTCGACGGGGTCATACCATAAGAAAAAAGACCGGGAAATCATGACGCTGAAAACAATCATCGCGGCCGCGGGCGGCCTGGCACTGTTACTTTCACCTTTTATCGCGCAGGCGCAGGGCTGGCCGGTGACCGTCAAGGATCTTGATAACCGCACGGTCACGATTGAACGCGAGCCGCAGCGCATCATCCTGCAGGATGGTCGCGACATTTTCGCTCTGGCGTTGCTGGCGCGCGACAACCCGTTCGCCAAAGTGGTGGCGTGGAACAACCTACCGAAAAAGCAGGATACCGAAACCTGGAACGTGCTGAAGCGTAAATGGCCCGAAGCAGAAACCATCCTCGACATGAAGTTTTCCGACCAGGGCAACGTGGATCTGGAAACGGTGATCTCCCGCCAGCCCGACCTGATGATTGCTCAGCTCCGCGCCAAACCCTCACTGGTGCAGACTGGCGTGCTGGCAAAGCTCGAAGCACTGCATATCCCGGTGGTATTTGTTGACTACGAACTTCACCCGGTCGAGAACACCCTGCCGAGCATTGCCCTGCTGGGTAAGGTGATGGGTCAGAACGAACACGCGCAGGCCTATATCAATTTCTATCAGCAACGCCTGGATACGATCCACCAGCGTCTGGCGACCACCAGCAAAAAACCACTGGTCTTTATCGAACCGATAGCCGGTGTCGGCGGGCTGGATAATGGCTGCTGTTTCACCCATGCACGTAACGGCTGGGGCGGGCTGGTAGAAGCCGCAGGTGGCACGAACATCGGCTCACAGCTGCTGCCTGGGGCAACCGGGAATGTGTCGGTTGAGAAGATCATCTCCCTGAATCCGGATTACTACCTGATGACCGGGTCTAAACGTCCGGGCAAAGGCACGGCGATTATCCCGTTTGGCTATAACGTCCCGGCAAACGATGTCACCGCCGCGTTCAATGCCCTGCTTTCACGTCAGGGCGTGGCCAGCATTCCAGCGGTAGCACAAGGTCACACGGGAGCGCTCTATCACCACTTCTATAACAACCCGTACAACATCGTCGCCATTGAGGCGCTGAGCAAAATCTTCTACCCAACGCTGTTTAACGATGTCGATCCGCTGGCGGATTACCACGCGATTATCACCCATTTTACCCACATCCCGGATGACAACATCATCCTGAGCTATACCCCTTCTTCCCACTGATCGACAGACGCCATCTTCGGATGGCGTTTTCTTCAATCTCACACTTAACCAGCGAGGATCGGGGCTTCGACCGGTTTTTGACGCAACCAGAATCCGAGCACCAGCCCCATCAGCGACAGGGCCAGCACGTACCAGGCCGGCGCCATCGGCGACACCCCCATCAGCAGCGTGACCACAATCGGCGTTAATCCACCAAAGATGGCGTAAGAGACGTTGTAAGAGAAGGAGATACCGGTAAAACGCACTTCTGGCGGGAAGGCCCGTACCATCACGTAAGGCACCGCCCCCACCACACCCACGCACAACCCAACCGTGCCGTACAGCAGGAAGAGCTGCTCGGGATGGCTGCCCGCAAGGTGGTAAAACGCCCAGCTTGACCCCGCCAGCAGCAGGCTACCGATGATAAACGTCAGGCTCGAACCGATACGATCGACCGCCAGACCGGCAATCAGACAGCCGAAGCACAGCATAATGGTGGCAATACTGTTCGCCTGCAGCGTGACCGCCGGGGCAAAGCCATACTGCTTTTGCAGCCAGACCGGCGACATCAAAATCACCACAACGATACCCGCCGAGAGCAGCCAGGTCAGCAGCATCGACACCACTACCGCTTTTTTATGACGCACAACCACCGCTTTGACCGGCAGCTCCTGCGCCAGTGCCTTGCGCTGCTGCATCTCGAGGAACACCGGGGTTTCCTGCAGCCAGCGGCGCAGGTACATGGCGACCAGACCGAATGCGCCACCCAGCAGGAACGGAATACGCCAGCCCCAGTCAAGCACCGCCTGCGGCGTCATGCTGGTATTGATAAGCGTCGCCACCACTGAACCCAGTAAAATACCAACGGTCAGCCCGGCGGTCAGCGTGCCGCAGGCAATGCCGATTCGGCGCGCAGGGACATGTTCCGCGACAAAAACCCAGGCACCCGGCACTTCACCGCCAATCGCTGCCCCCTGCAGGATACGCATCAGCAGCAGCAGAACCGGCGCAATAATCCCCATTGAGGCATAGGTTGGCAGCAGGCCGATGGCCAGCGTGGGCACGGCCATCAGCAGGATACTGAGGGTGAACATCTTTTTGCGGCCTACCAGATCGCCAAAGTGGGCCATCACGATACCGCCCAGCGGGCGCGCCAGATACCCGGCAGCGAAGATGCCAAAGGTCTGCACCTGTCGCAGCCATTCGGGAATATCCGCCGGGAAGAACAACGCCCCGACGACGGCGGCGAAAAAGACGAAGATGATGAAGTCATAAAACTCCAGCGCACCACCAAGGGCGGCAAGCGTAAGCGTTTTATAATCCTGACGATTGAGAGGCCGGGTGTTATGTGACATAGCGGACCATTTGACCTGTATTGTTGATTTATATTTACAGCGATCGTAAAGAAAAAATTACTATACCGTAAATCAATCGGCACGCTACAGGCCGTGCAGCTTATGTCACATAATTGTTAATTTCAGGAGATTGTTTCACGACGTGCGCTTTTCGGGCGAAAAGCTGCTACCACCTGCGGATCGGTTTCGACGTATGGCCCTTCCAGCAATTGTACACAATACGGTACACTGGCGAAGATACCCGCCACAATCACCTTGCCGTCGTCCTCTTTTACCCCTTCCAGCGTCTCTTTGATCGACTTCGGCTGGCCCGGCAGATTGAGGATCAGCGCCTGCTTGCGGATCACCCCTACCTGACGTGAGAGGATCGCCGTCGGAACAAAGTGCAGGCTAATCTGGCGCATCTGTTCGCCGAAACCGGGCATCTGACGATCGGCAATTGCCAGGGTTGCATCCGGAGTAACGTCGCGACGCGCCGGACCGGTGCCGCCGGTGGTCAGTACCAGGTGGCAGCTCATTTCATCAACCAGTTCACAGAGGGTTTGCTCGATAACGGCCTGTTCATCAGGGATCAGGCGGGTAAGCACTTCAAAAGGGGTAGTCAGGGCGGCAGTCAGCCACGCTTCCAGAGCGGGGATGCCTTTATCTTCATAAACACCGCTTGAAGCGCGGTCAGAGACGGAAACTAAGCCGATGCGTAAGGTATTCATATCCATTCCATTCAACTAATGCAGATAACGGAATGATACACGCAGAGAGGAATTACAGACAGGATCCGAAAGAAGTAGCAGACGTGGCCGGGAGCCCGGCCACGTCAGAAATGATTACAGCAGATCGCCGATCATTTTTTCCAGTTTTTCCTGGTCAACAGCAAACTTACGGATACCGTCCGCCAGTTTGTCTACTGCCATTGGATCCTGGTTGTGCTGCCACAGGAACTGAGCTTCGGTGATGCGCTCAGGACGGGCTTTCACTTCGCCGCTGAAGCTCAGTTTACGCTCAATAGCGCCTTCGCTTTCAGCCAGCTCTTTCAGCAGGCCCGGTGCGATGGTCAGGCGGTCACAGCCAGCCAGTTCCAGGATCTCACCTACGTTACGGAAGCTTGCGCCCATCACCACGGTTTCATAACCGTGCTGTTTGTAGTACTCGTAGATTTCGGTCACGGAAACCACGCCCGGATCTTCAGCCGGTGCGTACTCTTTCTTATCCGTGTTGGATTTGTACCAGTCCAGAATACGGCCAACGAACGGAGAAATCAGGAACACGCCGGCTTCTGCACATGCGCGCGCCTGCGCGAAGGAGAACAGCAGGGTCAGGTTACAGTTGATGCCTTCTTTTTCCAGCTGTTCAGCAGCACGAATGCCCTGCCAGGTGGAAGCCAGTTTGATCAGAATACGATCGTTGCTGATGCCCGCATCGTTATAGAGCTTGATCAGGTGTTTGGCTTTAGCGATAGACGCTTCGGTGTCGTAGGACAGACGCGCATCAACTTCGGTAGAGATACGGCCCGGAACCAGTTTCAGAATTTCCAGACCGATGTTAACAGCCAGTTTATCCGACGCATCAATTACCTGCTGATCGCGGGAGCTGCTCTGGGTTTTTGCCCAGGCAATGGCCTCATCAATCAGTTTGCGATATTCAGGGATCTGCGCAGCGTTAAGGATCAGAGAAGGGTTCGTTGTGGCATCCTGCGGCTGGTACAACTTCATTGCCGCGATATCTCCGGTGTCAGCGACAACAGTCGTGAACTGACGAAGGGAGGTTAATTTATCCGTCATGATAGTGTTTCTCTTTAACTTGCCCTGGATAATTCGCGTTACCAGCGTGATGCCAGAAACGGAAAAATGACAGGTGTACTGTTAGGGGGATGTAACCGGTCTGCCCTGATGATAACACGACGGAAGGTCAGCGCAACCGCAGACAGTGCCCTTGGCGATAGTGTGATAAACTCGGCCGATTAACCGCATGTTAATTACCTGTTTACTCAATCATTCGTTGCGATTACCTATGCACTTCGGCATCAACAAGAGGGACGTTAATGCCTGATTTCCTGTCGTTTATTAACGAAATCCTGTGGGGTTCCGTGATGATTTACCTGCTATTTGCAGCAGGTATCTGGTTCACTTTTCGCAGCCGCTTTATTCAGTTTCGCTCCATTCCTCAGCTTGGCAAAAATCTGAAAAACAGCCTGTCTCCCCAACCGGGCGGCTTAACCTCGTTCCAGGCGCTGTGTACCAGCCTCGCGGCCCGCGTCGGCAGCGGGAATCTGGCCGGAGTTGCCCTTGCTATCGCTGCAGGCGGCCCGGGGGCAATCTTCTGGATGTGGATTACCGCCATCATCGGCATGGCGACCTCCTTTGCGGAGTGCTCGCTGGCTCAGCTGTATAAAGAGTCGGATAAACAGGGGCAGTTTCGCGGTGGTCCAGCCTGGTATATGGCTCGCGGCCTGGGAATGCGCTGGATGGGGGTGCTGTTTTCGGTCTTTCTGCTGCTCGCCTACGGCCTGATCTTTAATACCGTTCAGGCGAACTCGGTGGCTCATGCCCTGCGCTTTGCCTTCGACTGCCCGGAGATTGTGACCGGCAGCGTGCTGGCGATCGGTACCCTAATCGTGATCCTGACCGGCATCCGCGGCGTTGCCCGGCTGATGCAATGGATGGTGCCGGTGATGGCGCTGCTGTGGGTTGTCGCAAGCCTGGCAGTCTGCGTCTGGCATGTTGAACAATTGCCGGCGGTCTTTGGCCTGATCTTTAAAAGCGCGTTTGGCTGGCGCGAGGCCGCCTCTGGCGCGCTGGGTTACACCCTGAGCCAGGCCCTGACGGCAGGGTTCCAGCGCGGTATGTTTTCCAACGAAGCGGGAATGGGGTCGACCCCGAATGCCGCGGCGGCGGCGGCCTCCTGGCCCCCTCACCCTGCTGCCCAGGGCGTGGTGCAGATGATTGGCGTCTTTGTTGATACCATGATTATTTGCACCGCCAGCGCGATGATCGTGCTGCTCGCCGGGCCGCTCGGCAATCCGGCCAATGTTTCCGGCATTCAGCTTGTTCAGCAGGCGCTGGTGAACCTGACGGGCGGCTGGGGTGCCGGATTCGTCGCATTTATCCTCATTCTGTTCGCGTTCAGCTCGATTGTGGTGAATTACATCTACGCCGAAAACAACCTGATCTTTTTACACCCCGATGCCCGCAAATCCCGCTGGCTGCTGCGCGGGAGCGTGGTGGTGATGGTGCTGCTCGGATCGCTGCTCAGCCTGCCGCTGGTCTGGCAGCTGGCGGATATCATTATGGCGCTGATGGCGATGACCAATCTGATGGCCATCCTGCTGCTCTCGCCGGTGGTGACCCTACTGGGCCGGGACTATCTTCGCCAGCGACAGCTGGGCATCCAGCCGGTTTTCGATGCGTCGCGCTACCCCGAGATCGCCTCCCAGCTGGCGCCGGGTGCATGGGATGATTTGCCGCGTCAATAACAGTCATCGATCAATACAGGCGATTTTTTTGATAAAGTCGCCCTAAATCTCCTGCAAGGACTGGATATGCTTATTCTCATTTCACCTGCTAAAACGCTCGACTACCAGAGCCCGCTTGCCACCGAGCGCTATACCCAGCCTGAACTGCTGGATCATTCCCAGCACCTTATCCGTGAGGCGCGTAAGCTGTCGGCCCCGCAAATTGCCAAACTGATGAGCATCAGCGACAAACTGGCGGATTTGAATGCCACCCGCTTCCACGACTGGCAGCCGGACTTTACGCCGTCCAACGCTCGTCAGGCGCTGCTGGCCTTCAAAGGCGATGTCTATACTGGCCTGCAGGCAGAAACGTTTAACGAAGCGGATTTTGATTTTGCCCAACAGCACCTGCGCATGCTGTCCGGTTTGTACGGCGTCCTGCGTCCGCTGGATCTGATGCAGCCGTACCGGCTGGAGATGGGGATTCGTCTGGAGAATGCCAAAGGCAAAGATCTGTATCAGTTCTGGGGTGAAATCATCACCGATAAGCTGAATGACGCCCTGAAAGCGCAGGGCGATAACATCGTTATCAACCTGGCGTCCGACGAGTACTACAAATCCGTGAAGCCGAAAAAACTGGATGCCGAGATCATTAAGCCGGTGTTCCTTGATGAGAAAAACGGCAAGTTCAAAGTGATCAGCTTCTACGCCAAAAAAGCGCGCGGGCTGATGAGCCGCTACATCATTGAAAATCGTCTGACGAAGGCAGAACAGCTGAAGGCGTTTAACAGCGAAGGCTATTTCTTTGACGACGAAGCGTCAGGGAAAGGTGAACTGGTGTTTAAGCGCCACGAGCAGTAATTTGCCCCTCACCCTAACCCTCTCCCCATGTACGGTCCGGGGACATGGTAGACAGATGTTCGGGGACAGGGTGAACACTTTTTAACATCCTTTACCCATGGTGATCGACTTTCTTTTCAGGTCGATCACCCCCACTTTTGTGCTGTACCACCATACTTCGT